>JALYVL010000257.1 GCA_030853285.1 Actinomycetota bacterium
GCGAGATCCGCCTGGCTCTGCTTGAAGCCGACGTCGCCCTGCCCGTGGTGCGCGCGTTCGTCGCCAAGATCAAGGAGCGCGCCAAGGGCGCCGAGGTCTCCGGCGCACTGAACCCGGCGCAGCAGGTCGTGAAGATCGTCAACGAGGAGCTTGTCACCATCCTCGGTGGTGAGACCCGCAGGCTCACCTACGCCAAGACCGCGCCGACGGTGATCATGCTGGCCGGTCTGCAGGGCGCCGGTAAGACCACCCTGGCCGGAAAGCTTGCCGCCTGGCTGCGCAAGCAGGGCCATACCCCGATGCTCGTCGCGTGCGACCTGCAGCGCCCCAACGCCGTCACCCAGCTGCAGGTGGTGGGGGAGCGGGCCGGTGTGCCCGTCTACGCCCCGGAACCCGGCAACGGCGTCGGGGATCCTGTGGATGTCGCGAGTCGGGGGATCGCAGAGGCCCGTAACCGGCAGCACGACGTGCTCATCGTGGACACCGCCGGGCGGCTCGGGATCGACGCGGAGCTGATGCAGCAGGCGGCCGACATCCGCGATGCCGTGCAGCCCGACGAGGTGCTGTTCGTACTCGACGCCATGGTCGGCCAGGACGCGGTGACCACAGCGAACGCGTTCCGCGACGGCGTCGGCTTCACCGGTGTGGTACTGACCAAGCTGGACGGTGACGCCCGCGGTGGCGCCGCACTGAGTGTGCGCGAGGTCACCGGGCAGCCGATCATGTTCGCCTCCACCGGGGAGAAGCTGGAGGACTTCGACGTCTTCCACCCTGACCGGATGGCTAGCCGCATCCTCGGCATGGGCGACGTCCTCAGCCTCATCGAGCAGGCCGAGCAGGTCTTCGACGCCGATCAGGCCGAGGCCACCGCCGCCAAGCTCGGATCCGGGCAACTCACGCTGGACGATTTCCTCGAGCAGATGATGGCCGTGCGCAAGATGGGGCCGATCGCGAACCTGCTCGGGATGCTGCCCGGCGCTGGAGACATGAAGGAGGCACTGGGGCAGGTCGACGAGAAGCAACTCGACCGCATCCAGGCCATCATCCGCGGCATGACGCCCGCAGAGCGCGCCGACCCCAAGATCATCAACGCCTCACGTCGGCTGCGGATCGCCAACGGCTCCGGGGTCAAGGTCTCCGACATCAACCAACTGGTAGACCGCTTCTTCGACGCCCGCAAGATGATGGCGCAGATGGCCGGGCGGTTTGGTCTGCCCGGTGGTGGCGGAGGTGGCAACCGGAAAGCGGTGCGGGGCAAGAAGGGGAAGAAAGGGAACAAGGGCGGGCGTGGACCCACGCCACCCAAGGTGCGCGGTGGAATGCCAGCCGGCTTCCCGGGGATGGCCGGCATGGCTGGGTCGGGCCCCGCCGGATCCATCAATGAGCTGCCGCCCGGTCTGGCCGGTTTCGATCCGTCCCAGCTGAAGCTCCCCAAGCGGCCTCCGCAGTCGTGACGGCGTATTACCTGCGCGGGATAGCGCTACCCCAGGACGAGGCCGTCGAGCTGTGGATCCAGGACGGTGTTATCAGCACCGAGCCGATCCCCGGGGCGGAGACCCTGTGCCGCGAGGGGTGGATCATCCCCGGGCTGGTGGATGCGCACAGCCATGTGGGACTGGGTCCCAAGGGCCCGGTCGAGCTGGCGGAGGCGCTCACCCAGGCCGAGACCGAACGTGACGCAGGGGCACTTCTGCTGCGGGACGCCGGCTCGCCGGTGGACACTCGCGAGTTCGACCAACGCGAGGATCTCCCGCGGATCATCCGTGCCGGGCGCCACCTTGCCCGGCCGAAGCGCTACATCCCGATGCTCGGCCTCGAGCTCGAGGACGAGTCGTTGCTGCCCGGCGCCGTCGCGGAGCAGGCCGCGTTCGGCGACGGTTGGGTCAAGCTCGTGGGGGACTGGATCGACCGCGGCACCGGCGATCTCTCACCACTGTGGAGCGCCGGGATCCTCACCGAGGCAATCGCTGTCGCCCACGCCGCGGGCGCCCGCGTCACCGCGCACGTGTTCGGCGAGGAAGCCCTGCCGGGGCTGATCAACGCCGACATCGACTGCCTTGAGCACGGCACCGGGCTCACCGAGGACGTCATTGCGCAGATGCTCAGCCACGGCACCGAGCTGGTGCCGACGCTGATCAACATCGAGAACTTTCCGTCCATCGCCGATGGGGCGAGCAAGTATCCGCGCTACGCCGCGCACATGCGTGACCTGCACGCCAGGGTTGGAGCGACCGTGCGCTCCGCGCTTGAGGCGGGGGTCCCGGTGTACGCCGGAACCGACGCCGGGGGAGGCATCACCCACGGGCGGATCGTCGACGAGGTGTTGTCCCTGCACGCGGCGGGAATGAGCGCGCACGATGCTCTCGGGGCAGCATGCTGGGACGCCCGAACCTGGTTGGGAGCGGCCAATCTGGAGCACGGTGCTTCGGCGGATTTACTGGTGTACGACTCCGACCCCAGGACGGAGCTGGCCGCACTGCGTCGTCCCGCTCATCTGCTGCTGCGGGGGCGCAGGCACGGATGAACCGCGCGTCGTGGCACACTATGCTGACGTTCGCCGTGCCAAGCCACCTGTGACTTGCGCGGCGGTCACACCCCCAAGAGCAAAACCGGATGCACACAACCTCGTGCATCGCTGAATTGCCCCGTGACCCCATCGCTAGGAGCAACACCTCGTGGCTGTCAAGATCAAGCTCATGCGCCTCGGCAAGATCCGTTCGCCGCATTACCGCATCGTCGTCGCCGACTCCCGTACCCGCCGTGACGGCCGGGCCATCGAGACCATCGGCAAGTACCACCCCAAGGAAGAGCCGAGCCTGATCCAGGTCGACTCGGAGCGTGCCCAGTACTGGCTGGGTGTCGGCGCCCTGCCGACCGAGCCCGTGGCGGCGCTGCTCAAGATCACCGGTGACTGGCAGAAGTTCAAGGGCCTGCCCGGCGCCGAGGGAACCCTGCGCGTCGCCCAGGCCAAGCCCAGCAAGCTCGAGCTGTTCCAGGCGGCGCTGGCCCAGGCCGATGACGCGCCGACCGGCGACGCCACCACGCCGAAGAAGAAGGCCCCCAAGAAGACTGAGACCGACGCCGCGCAGGTCCCGGCCACGGAGACCGACGCGAAGTGAGCGTCGTCGCCGACGCCGTTGAGCACCTGGTGCGCGGCATCGTGGCCAACCCGGACGATGTCCACGTGGACATGGTCACCGGGCGTCGTGGGCGCACCATCGAGGTGCACGTCAGCCCGGAGGACCTGGGCAAGGTGATCGGACGAGGTGGTCGAACGGCGACGGCGCTGCGCACCCTGGTGGGCTCCATCGGTGGTCGCGGGGTACGGGTCGACGTCGTGGACACCGACCGCTGAGGAATCGGACACTGAGCGCACCAGTGGAGCTGGTCATCGGCCGCGTCGCCCGTGCGCACGGCGTACACGGCGAACTCGTCGTGGA
>JALYVL010000258.1 GCA_030853285.1 Actinomycetota bacterium
CAGCCCGTGCATCATCTTCGTGGACGAGATCGATGCTGTCGGTCGTCAGCGGGGCGCGGGGCTCGGTGGCGGGCACGACGAGCGCGAGCAAACCCTGAACCAGCTGCTGGTGGAGATGGACGGCTTTGGGGAGCGCACCGGTGTCATCCTCATCGCCGCCACCAACCGACCGGACATCCTGGACCCCGCCCTACTGCGCCCCGGTCGTTTCGATCGCCAGATCCCGGTGAGCGCACCAGACCTCGCCGGGCGTCGGGCGATCCTCAAGGTGCACTCCGCGGGCAAGCCCGTGGCCGCCGACGCCGACCTGGAAGGACTGGCCAAGCGGACCGTCGGCATGTCCGGGGCCGATCTGGCCAACGTGCTCAACGAGGCGGCGCTGCTCACCGCGCGAGAGAACGGCACCGTGATCGAGAGTGCGGCGCTGGAGGAGTCGGTCGACCGGGTGGTCGGCGGCCCGCGCCGCAAGAGCCGGATCATCAGCGAGCACGAGAAGAAGATCACCGCCTACCACGAGGGCGGCCACGCCTTGGCCGCGTGGGCGATGCCGGACATCGAGCCGGTCTACAAGGTCACCATTCTGGCTCGCGGTCGCACCGGCGGTCACGCGCTGGCCGTCCCCGAGGACGACAAGGGCTTGATGACGCGCTCGGAGATGATCTCCCGACTGGTGATGGCCATGGGGGGTCGCGCGGCCGAGGAGTTGGTGTTCCACGAGCCGACGACGGGGGCCTCATCCGACATTGACCAGGCCACCAAGATCGCCCGCGCCATGGTCACCGAGTACGGCATGAGCGCCAAGCTCGGTGCCGTGCGCTACGGGCAGGAGCAGGGCGACCCGTTCCTCGGTCGCTCGATGGGCCAGCAGGCCGACTACTCCCTCGAGGTGGCGCACGAGATCGACGAGGAGGTGCGGGCGCTCATCGAGGCGGCGCACACCGAGGCTTGGGAGATCCTGAACACCTACCGCGATGTGCTCGACGAGCTGGCCGCGGAACTGCTGGAGATCGAGACGCTCAACCGCAAAGACCTGCAGCGGGTGTTCGCCGACGTGGAGAAGCGTCCCAGGATCACCGCGTTCAACGACTTCGGTGGGCGGACTCCGTCGGACAAGCCGCCGGTGCAGACTCCGGGTGAGCGTGCGATCGAGCGCGGCGAGCCGTGGCCCCCCCCGGCGCCGGAGCCGTACTTCCGGCAGCCACAGCCGGTGGGCGCCGGCCACCAGGGTCCCTCGCTGCAAAAGGGGCACCCGGACCCTTACGGCCCACCGCCCCAGACCGGACAGTGGGGCCCGATCCCCAGCCACCCGCCGCAGCAGGGTGCGCCTGGTTCCTATCCCGCGCCGCCTGCCGGATCACGACCGGACTACGGCGCTCCTCCCGGGTGGTCGGCCCCCGGCTGGCCGCCGGAGCGCAACGGTGCCGGTCACAACGGTGCGGGTGACAACGGGGCAGGGGAGAGTGGGGCAGGCGAGAACGGGACGCCGGGGAATGGGGCTCAGGCGCAGCATCGTCGTGACTGACGCGCGTTGGCGATCAGTTCGGGTGTTGCTCGTTGAGATCATGGAGGCCGGAAGTGTCCACGCCCGCTGATGCCGCCGCGACGCCCATCCGGGGACCGTTGGTGCCCGGGGTCGACGCCTTCGACCACCCGCGCGCGGCCGCCGCGGTCCGCGAGCTGTTGTTGGCGTGCGGCGAGAACCCGGACCGTGCCGGCCTGCTGGATACACCCGACCGGGTGGCCCGCGCCTACCGCGAGATGTTCGCCGGCCTTTACACCGAGCCCGACGAGGTGCTCTCGACCACGTTCGACGAGGGTCACGACGAGCTGGTGCTGGTCAAGGACATTCCGATGTACTCCACCTGTGAGCACCACCTGGTGCCCTTCCACGGCTTGGCGCACGTCGGCTACATCCCCGGCAACAACGGGCGGGTCACCGGGCTGTCGAAGCTGGCGCGGGTGGTCGACCTCTACGCCAAGCGGCCGCAGGTACAGGAGCGGCTCACCGGGCAGGTCGCTGACGCACTGATGCGCAAGCTGGACCCGCGCGGGGTGATCGTGGTGATCGAGGCCGAGCACCTGTGCATGGCGATGCGCGGTATCCGCAAGCCAGGAGCCACCACCACCACCTCGGCCGTGCGCGGTCAGTTCAAGACCAGCGCGCCCTCTCGTGCCGAGGCGCTGGCCTTGATCCGTAGCCGGTGAGCCCGGCCGCGAACCTCGTGCCTCAGCGTTGTCTGGTCATGGGCGTCTTGAACGTCACCCCGGACTCGTTCTCCGACGGCGGCCGCTATCTCGACCCGGCGGCGGCCGTCGCCCACGGCGTTGCCCTGCATCGGGCCGGGGCCGACCTCATCGACGTCGGTGGCGAGTCCACCCGTCCCGGTGCCCGGCGGGTGGACGCCGCGACGGAAGCGGCCAGGGTGTTGCCCGTGGTGAGTGAGCTCGTGTCCGCTGGAGTGCCGGTCAGCGTGGACACCATGCGCTCGAAGGTGGCGGAGGCGGCGGTGGCAGCCGGTGCGACCGTGGTGAACGACGTCTCCGGGGGGCTCGCGGACCCTGCTATGGCTCCCGTACTTGCCGCGACCGGCGCACGGTGGATCGTGATGCACTGGCGGGCGCACAGCGACACCATGGCAAGACACAGCACCTACACCGATGTGGTGGCCGACGTGCGCTCGGAGCTGCTCGCCCGTGCGGACACGGCCGTCGCCGCCGGGGTGGCACCCGAGGCGCTGATCATCGATCCCGGACTGGGGTTCGCCAAGACGGCCGAACACAACTGGGCGCTGCTGCACGCGCTGCCGGAGCTGACCGCGACGGGGTTACCGGTGCTCATCGGCGCCTCCCGCAAACGCTTCCTCGGAACGCTGCTCGCCGACGCCGCTGGGCAGCTACGCGCACCGCAGGGTCGCGAGGTCGCCACGGCAGCAGTCACCGCGCTCGCGGCAGCCAACGGCGCCTGGGGCGTGCGCGTGCACGACGTCGCATCCTCGGTGGACGCCGTGGCCGTGGCGCACGCGTGGGGGTGTACCCGTGAGTGATCGCATCGAGCTGCGCGGACTGGCGGTCCGCGGGTATCACGGTGTGTTCGAACACGAGAAGCGTGCTGGCCAGGAGTTCTTTGTCGACCTGACGGTATGGATCGACCTGGCCGCCGCGGCGCGCTCGGATGACCTGGCCGACACCTTCGACTACGGCGCACTCGCCCAGAACGCCGCGCTGATCGTGGCCGGCCCCGCCCGCGACCTCATCGAGACGGTTGCCGGCGAGATCGCCGAGGACGTGCTCACCGACCCGCGCGTGCAGGCCGTGCAGGTCCGTCTGCACAAGCCGTCCGCGCCGATTCCGCTGACCTTTGCCGACGTCGCCGTGGTGGTCCACCGCAGCAGGAACGCCCCATGACCAGGGCAGCGCCATGACC
>JALYVL010000259.1 GCA_030853285.1 Actinomycetota bacterium
CCGTGTGATTGTGCCGCCCGAGCTGAGCAACACCCACGGTCGACTGCGCTCGGTGCACCAGGGACCGGACGGTGCGTTGTACGCCACTACCGACAACGGATCCGGCGCGGACGAGGTGCTGCGCGTCATGCCGCTCAAGTGACGCGCAGTCGTGGGCTGTTCTCCAGGTGCGCCAGTCCGTTCCAGCACAGGTTCACCAGGTGCGCGGCCACGTCCACCTTCGCGGGCACCCGCTCGTCCAGCCACCACTGTGCCGTCAACGCGACCATGCCCACCAGTGACTGGGCGTACATCGCCGCCATCGTGCGCGGATAGCCCCGGTCGGCGAACTCCCGGGCGAGAATGTGCTCCACCTGGCTGGCGATGTCGTTGAGCAAGCCCGAGAACGTGCCTGCCGTGGTGGCCACCGGGGAGTCGCGGACCAGGATCCGGAAGCCGTCGGTGCACTCCTCCACGTAGGTGAGCAACGCCACCGCCGCCTGCTCCAGCCGTACCCGTGGATGTCCGTCGGACAACGCGGAGCTGATCCGCTCCAGCAGCGCGCGGGTCTCCCGGTCGACGACGACGGCGTAAAGCCCTTCCTTGCCGCCGAAGTGCTCGTAGATGACGGGCTTGCTGACCTCGGCCCGCACCGCGATCTCCTCGATGGAGGTGGCCGCGAAACCGCGTTCAGCGAACAGGCTCCGGCCCACGTGGATCAGCTGCTCCCTGCGCAGCGAGCCGGTCATCCTGGTTGCCACGCTGCTCCACTACGCCCGCGCCACCAGTGACGGCGCCACCCGAGGAGCCTAACCACCAAGCCCATGTCAGCCGACAAGCTCAGGCGTGAGACCATTTCCCGGCATGCGGTCCGCCGTGGTGTAAAGGCAGCACCTCTGATTTTGGTTCAGATAGTTCAGGTTCGAATCCTGGCGGCGGAGCAGCGCAGGCTGCTACGAGACCACTGACGTCGACTGATCTGCTCGAGGGAGTAACCGAAGGTATGCGGGAACGTCCGTCCACCGCACCCGCCGCAGTCGTCGTGCTCGCCGCAGGGGCCGGAACTCGGATGAAGTCGCGCACCCCCAAGGTGTTGCACTCACTCGGTGGGCGCACCTTGTTGGACCATGCTCTGCATGCGGCCGGCGGTCTCACCCCGGAGTACCTCCTCACCGTCGTCGGCCACGAGCGTGCGCAGGTCAGCGCCGCCGTGCAGGCCGTCGTCACGCAGCTGGGCCGGCCCATCGGGTGCACGGTGCAGACCGAGCAGAACGGCACCGGCCATGCCATGCAGTGCGCACTGCGGGAACTGCCGTCCGAGCTGCAGGGCACGATCGTCGTCACCTACGCCGACGTCCCGTTGCTCGACACCGTCACCCTGCAGGCGCTGCTGGCCGCCCACGACGACCGTGGCGCCGCGGTCACCGTCCTCACCACCCACCTCTGCGACCCCACCGGCTACGGACGCGTCCTTCGCGGGAACGACGGTGAGGTGCTGGGCATCGTCGAGCACAAGGACGCCACGGCGGAACAACTCGCGGTGTCCGAGGTGAACTCCGGGGTGTACGCGTTCGACGCCGCGGTACTCCGCATCGCGCTGGGCAGGTTGACCACCGACAATGCCCAAGGCGAGCTGTACCTCACCGACGTGCTGCGCGACGCCCGCGCCGACGGACACCCCGTCGGCGCGCTGACCACTACCGACGAGTGGCTGGTCGCGGGCGTCAACGACAAGGTGCAGCTGGCACAGCTGGGGGCAGAACTCAACCGCCGCGTGCTGCAGCGCTGGATGCGGGCCGGCGTCACCGTTATCGACCCCGCCACGACCTGGGTGGACGTCACGGTGGAGCTGGCGCCCGACGTGATCCTGCGTCCGGGGGTGCAGCTGCACGGCGAGACGCAGGTGGCGGCAGGCGCGGAGATCGGCCCGGACTGCACGCTCACCGACGTCACCGTGGGAGCCGGGGCGACCGTGATCCGCACCCACGGCAGCGGGGCCGTCATCGGTGCGGGTGCCACCGTGGGGCCATTCGCCTACCTCCGTCCGGGCACCGTACTGGGCGAGGGAGGCAAGATCGGCACCTTCGTGGAGACCAAGAACGCCTCCATCGGCGCGGGCTCGAAAGTGCCGCACCTGACCTACGTCGGCGACGCCACCATCGGCGAGCACAGCAACATCGGGGCGTCCAGCGTGTTCGTGAATTACGACGGCGTGCACAAGAACCGCACCGAGGTCGGTTCGCACGTGCGCACCGGCTCGGACACCATGTTCATCGCCCCGGTGCGGGTCGGCGACGGCGCGTACACCGGGGCGGGCACCGTCGTGAGCGCGGATGTGCCGCCAGGGGCGCTGGCCGTCTCCGGCGGGCGTCAACGCAACATCGAAGGCTGGGTGCAGGCCAAGCGGCGCGGCACCGCAGCGGCCGAGGCAGCTGCCGACGCCACCACTTCCCCCGCTAGTACCGACAACCCTGAGGACGGCGAAGCCCGGTGAGCGCGATGTCAGCCACGCCCAAGAAGAACCTGATGCTCTTCGCGGGGCGTGCCCACCCGGAGCTCGCCCAGCAGGTCGCCGACGAGCTCGGCGTCACCATCACCCCCCAGACCGCGCGGGACTTCGCCAACGGCGAGATCTTCGTCCGCTTCGAGGAGTCGGTGCGCGGCTGCGACGCGTTCGTGCTGCAGAGCCACTGCGCGCCCATCAACACCTGGCTGATGGAACAGCTGATCATGGTCGACGCCCTGAAACGTGCCTCGGCCAAGCGGATCACCGTGATCATGCCGTTCTACCCCTACGCCCGCCAGGACAAGAAGCACCGCGGCCGTGAGCCCATCTCGGCCAGGCTGATCGCCGACATGTTCAAAACCGCGGGTGCCGACCGCATCATGACGGTCGACCTGCACACCGCCCAGATCCAGGGCTTCTTCGACGGCCCTGTAGACCACCTGCTGGCCACCACGCTGCTCTCCCAATACGTCAGCGAGAAGTACCCGGACACCGACGTCACCATCGTCTCCCCGGACTCCGGCCGCGTCCGCGCCGCGGAGAAGTGGGCCGACACCTTGGGTGGCGTGCCGATCGCCTTCGTGCACAAGACGCGGGACCCGCGGGTGCCCAACCAGGTGAAGGCCAACCGGGTGGTCGGCGACGTCGAGGGCCGCACCTGCATCCTCATCGACGACATGATCGACACCGGCGGCACCATCGCCAGCGCCGTGCAGGTGCTGCGCGACGCCGGGGCAACGGACGTCATCATCGCGGCCACCCACGGCGTGCTGTCCGGACCGGCGACCGAGCGGCTGTCCACCTGCGGCGCCCGCGAGGTGATCTTCACCAACACGCTGCCCATCGGGGAGGACAAGCAGTTCCCGCAGCTGACGGTGCTCTCCATCGCCCCGTTGCTGGCCAGCGCGATCCGCGCGGTGTTCGAG
>JALYVL010000260.1 GCA_030853285.1 Actinomycetota bacterium
CTTCTTGGTGCGCTGGGCTTATGGCCAGGTGATGGATCCGTTGAAGCTCTTGGAGGTTCCAGCCGGCGTCGGTCAGCTGATGGTCGATGAGGACGGGGGCGCGCTGCTCGGCCGCGAGGCGATCCTCGTCGGTCACGGCGCACCTCCGAGGAACATGCTGGTCACGATAGGCGCTGCTCAGCGCGCGCCGAACCGTGCGCTGTGCTCGACTGAGGTATGCGAATTGTGGTGACCGGAGCATCCGGCAATGTGGGCACCGCGCTGCTGCGTGCGTTGGCCGAAGATCCCGCTGGGCCACACGAGATTGTCGGCATCTGTCGACGCACCCCACCCGCTGTGCCGCCGTACGCCGGGGTGCAGTGGATTTCCACCGACCTGGCGGAGACCGCCTCGACGCCGGTGCTGGAGTCGGCTTTCGCCGGCGCCGACGCCGTGGTCCACCTGGCCTGGCAGATCCAGCCGTCCTACGACCGCGAGCAGCTGCTGCGGACCAACCAGGGCGGCAGTCGACGGGTGATCGACGCAGTAGTAATGCAGCGCGTCCCGCACCTGGTGCACATGTCTTCCGTCGGCACCTACGCACCGGCGCCCGACGGCACGGCGGTCGACGAGAGCTGGTCGCATGCCGGGGTGCCGACGTCCTCCTACAGCGTCGATAAAGCAGCAGCGGAGACCATGCTGGATGAGCTGGATGCGCCGGGGCTCACCGTCACCCGGGTGCGGCCCGGATTGATCCTGCAGCCCGACGCCGCTTCGGAGATCACCCGGTACTTCCTCGGCCCGCTGGTGCCGGCGCGGCTGTTGCGGCCCGGGCTGTTGCGCCTTGTTCCGCTGCCCGTCCGCGTCCGACTGCAGTTCGTGCATGCCGGCGACGTGGCGACCGCATTCGTCGCCATGCTGCACCAAGTTCCCGGTGGCGCGTTCAACCTGGCCGCCGAACCCGTGCTGGATCGCGATGGCTGGCGCACTGCGTTTGGCGGTGTCGGCCCACCGCTGCCGCTCCCGGTGGCGCGGGCAGGGGCCAACGCCTCCTGGCGGGCACATGTGCAACCCACCGACCCCGGCTGGGTGGACCTGGCCGCGTCAATGCCGCTGCTGAAGACCGAGCGGGCCCGCTCCGAGCTCGGCTGGGAACCGACCAGCCGCGCCGACGCCCTGCTCACCACCTTCATCGATGCACTCAGCCGCGGTCGGGGAACGCCCAGCCCGGCGCTGCACCCCCGTGACTGATCTGGCCCTGGCCCGATCGCTGGCGCTCTCGCTGCCCGAGGCCGTGGAACGGGACCACCACGGCATGCCGTCGTTCCGGGTGCGGGGCAAGATCTACGCCACGGTGCCGGACGACGAGCACGTCCGAATCATGCTGGACGAGCACGAGATTCGCGCCGCGGTCGCCGAGAACCCCCAGACGTGTGTGGAGCTCTACTGGGGTGAGCGGTTGTCGTGCGTCGTCGTGACCCTGGACGCGGCGAGCCCCGAGTTGCTCCAAGAATTGATCACCGAGGCGTGGCTGCGCAAGGCGCCGAAGACGCTGACCCGCAAGTTCCTCAGCGCGTGACAGGCCAGACTGCACGATTCTCGATCATGGGCGTTCGATGAGCAAGGGCATCGCGGTAACGGTTGCGGGCACCTGTTAAGGCTCCGTTTGGCGCTGTAGCGTCTGGCTATGGACACCGAGGTGCTCGTCGTTGGCGGTGGACCAGTCGGGTTGACGGCGGCCGTCGAGCTGCGTCGGCGCGCGGTCGAGGTGATGGTGATCGACCGTTTGCTTGCCCCGGCGCCCTACGCCAAGGCCGTCGGTGTCCAGCCTCGGACAGTGGAGTTGTGGGATGCCGCTGGGCTGGCCCGCCGTGCCCTGGACGCTGCAGTGACGATGCGGGGACAGCTCACGTTCGTCGACGGTGCGCAAACATCGAGACTCGAGTTGCAGCTGCCGGACGACGTTCCGTACCACTTCGTCGCACTGCCCCAGTACGAGACAGAGCGGGTCCTGGCTGAGGCCCTGGCCGGGCACGGCACGCGGGTCGGGCGTGGGGTCGAGCTTGTGCGCTTCACCCAAGACGCCGACATGGTCACGTCGACTGTCCACGACGATGGCGGGCAGCGCACCGTGACCTCGCGCTACCTGATCGGCGCCGACGGCGCGCACAGCGTGGTCCGCAAGGGTCTGGGCCTGACGTTCGACGGCGACGCTTTCGCCGAGGAGTACATGCTGGCCGATGTCGAGGTCGACTGGGACATGCCCACCGGGTACGGCATCCGCGCCAGCCACCAGACCGACGGCGTGACCGACGATGTCCTGGTGTGCATCCCGCTGCCCGGTACCAAGCGCTACCGCATCTCGATGCTGGTGCCCGACGAGCTGTCGACCAAAGGCACGGCGGCGGACGGCATCGCGCACGGACTGGAGGGCGGAGCGGCGCCCCAGCTGCACCACATCCAAGCCGTTCTCGACCGGCTGTCGCCCGAGCCGGTCACCGCGTCGAACCTGCGCTGGTCCTCGGTGTTTCGAATCAGCCACCGCCTGGTCGACCGCTACGGCGTCGGACGGGTGTTCGTCGCCGGCGACGCCGCGCACATCCACCCACCGACCGGAGCACAGGGAATGAACACGGGTGTGCAGGATGCCTACAACCTGGGCTGGAAGCTCGCTTTGGCGGTGCACGGGTCGGCCGCCGACGGCCTGCTGGAGAGCTACCAGGCGGAGCGGCATCCGGTGGGCGAGGAGGTCGTTGGCCGCACCGTGCGTGCTGCCCGCTCGGGCATCGGGGCCGGCGAAAGCGATCTCGCCACCGTCATCGCGCGGGAGGCGCAGCTCCTCGTCGGCTACCCGGACAGTCCGCTCTCATACCAACACGATTCTGAGAATGGTCTGAGCATGGGCCCGGTCGCCGGGCAGCGCGCACCGGACGCGAGTGGACTAACCCAGGACTCGGTGGGCTACCCGATGCGGGTCCACGAGTTGTTGCGGCACACCGGACACACGCTGCTGCTGTGGGCAGGGGACGCGTCAGCGGTCACCGCCCAGCTGCAGCTGGCCAGCGTGCTCACGAACCAGCTCGACCCCCACCTCCGCTGTTACCTCATCGCGGCACCCGGGGTGGAGGGATTGGACGCCTCGGGGTGCGTCTTCCGCGACACGGCTGACAGATTTGCCATCAGCTACGGCATCGGAGACGTCGCGGCGGGGGTCTACCTGGTGCGCCCCGACGGCTATCTGGCGTTCCGTTCCTCCAGGCCGGCAGTCGACGTCCTCCTCGACCACCTACGGCGCACCCTGCGCTGGTAGCTCAGCTCGGATACCGGCCCTCGACTACCGGTTCGGTAATGCCCGTTCGGCAATCGTGGGCCGTGCCAGCGGGCTTCGCTGCCGACGCTTCGCGCTCGCGTAGGCGTCCAC
>JALYVL010000006.1 GCA_030853285.1 Actinomycetota bacterium
CGCGGAGCCCGCGCTGTGGACGCAAGACACCGCACCGGAGGGATTCTCCTGGATCGACGCCAACGACGCCGAGAACAACGTGCTGAGCTTCCTGCGCTACGGCTCGGACGGCTCAGTGTTGGTGTGCGTGGCCAACTTTGCCGGGCAACCACACGAAGGATACCGGCTCGGCCTTCCCTTCGCAGGACCGTGGCGGGAGGCCCTGAACACCGACGCGGAGGTGTACGGCGGCTCGGGTGTGGGCAATCTGGGCGTTGTGCACGCCACTGACCATTCCTGGCACGGCAGGCCCGCATCGGCCGACGTGCGCCTCCCCCCGGCCGGAGTGCTGTGGCTGGTGGCCGACCGCTAGGGTTCTGCCCACCACGCGGATGTCGGAGGGGGCATAGGCCGGATGCACAGGATGGGTCACCGCGTCGTCGGGATGGGGGCGCTCGTCCTGGCGCTGGCGCTCACCGCCGGATGTTCGAGCGTCATCAACGGCAAGGCGCTGTCGATCTACGCCGACCCCAGCATGGCCGGCGGGCTTCGGGTGAGCACCGGACCCAACGGTCTGCGGCCGAAGGTCACCCCCGCCGATCTTCCGGTCCAGGGCGGCACCGGCGACACCATCGACCAGTTGGCGGTCGACTCCGTCGCCGACCTGCAGGTCTACTGGCAGGAGACCTACCCCAAGCTCTTCTCTGCTCCGTTCACTCCCGTGCAGACCTTGATCTCCTACGACTCGGCGGAGAAGTCCCGATCCAAGGCGTGTGGCAGGAGCCTCGCCGGATTGAAGAACGCGTTCTACTGCGACTCCGACGACCTCATCGCCTGGGACCGCGGTCAGTTGCTCCCGGAGATCAACGACCACTTCACGGCGATGGGCGTCGTCAGCGTGCTCGCGCACGAGTACGGCCACGCGATTCAAGCCCGCGCACACAACAACCCGGCGTCCACGCCCGGCCTGGTCAAGGAGCAGCAGGCCGACTGCTTCGACGGCGCCTTCATCCGGTGGGTAGCGGAGGGTAAGTCAACGCACTTCACGTTGAACACCTCCGACGGCCTGAACACGGTGCTGGCCGCCACCGTCGCCGTGCGCGACCAGACCGGCTCGAGCCTGGACGACAGGCAGGCGCACGGGTCGGCGTTCGACCGGGTGAGCGCCTTTCAGTTCGGCTTCTCCGACGGCCCCGGACGCTGCGTCGCCATCACCACCGACGAGGTGCGCAACCGGGTCAAGCAACTCCCCTCCCAGTTCAGCGACCGCGGCGACACCGGCGATCTCCCGATCAACGAGACCACCATCACCGCCGTGGTGGACTCGCTCAAGGAAAGCTTTCGGGGCAACCACGTACCCGAGCCCGCGGTGCGCTTCGGCAGTTCCGGTCCCTGCTCCGATGCGAGGTCCACTCCACCAGTCTCCTACTGCCCGGCATCGAACTCGCTGACGGTGGACGTGCCGGGCCTCGCCGAGCGGGCAAAAAAGCCGCCGTCCGATGACAACAGCGACCTGCCGAGCTCAGTCAACGGTGACTTCAGCGCCTTCGTCCTGCTCGCCTCCCGCTACGCACTTTCGGTGCAGCAGGGCCTGCGCGCCGACCTCACCGGCGAATTGGTGGGTCTGCGCAGTGCGTGTTACGCCGGCGGATATGCGGCGGCGACCTCCGCCAGCGGCAGCTCCATCCAGCTCTCCCCCGGTGACCTCGATGAGGCGGTGTCCGGGCTGTTGACCGACGGGCTCGCGGCCAGCGATGTGAACGGCAAGGAAGCTCCCAGCGGCTTCACCCGGGTGCAGGCGTTCCGGACCGGCGTACTCGACGGTGCCGGCGCGTGCGCCTCCGGCTACAGCTGAGCGGCAAGCCTCAATAGAGCGCGCTGGCGAGGCGGCGGCGGGCCGCAACCACCACGGGATCGCCCGGCTCGAAGAGCTCGAACAAGCTGAGCAGCCGAGACCGCACTGTGTCCTTGTCCGCGGCCGCACTGTCCGTGCCTGCAGCGGCAATCCGGCGCACTGTGTCTACCAGACGACCGAGTGCCGCCTCGACCTGTTGAGCAGCGATCTCAGCGTCGGCGGCCGCCAGCTGCGCCGGGATGTCGGTCGGTGCTGCGTCGGCACGAGCGACGGCGTCGGCAGGCAGCGACTCGATGCGGGCCATGAACCGCACCTGAGCCTGGGCCGCCGCCGCGTCCGCGTTACCCGGCTCCGCATCGAGAATTTGTTGGTAGGCGTTGATCGCAGCGTTGAAATCGCCCGCCTCGAGGGCTTGCTCAGCGGCCACGAATCGCGGGTCCGCCTGCGGCGCTGCGTCCTCGTCTTCCTTTGCTTGCGGCGCAGCGGTCCCCGGCAGCTGATCCTTGAGCGCGCTGAGCAGGCCGGCAATCCACTGCGTGATCTGCGCTTCGGGCTGCGCCCCGGAAAATGCCTGCACCGGCTGGCCTCCGGCGATCGCCACCACGGTGGGCAACGATTTCACCTCGAACAGCTCCGCGATCCGCGGATGGGCGTCGACGTCCACCTTGGCCAGCGTCCACGCGCCGCCGCTGGCTGCAGCCAGGCGTTCGAGCACCGGCGACAGCTGCTTGCACGGCTCACACCAGCTGGCCCAGAGGTCCACGACGACCAGCGTCTGCATCGACCGGTCCACGACCTCGGACTGGAAGTTGGCCTCGGTCACCTCGACGACCGCGCCGTCGGGTACTGCGGCCGGCGCGGTCGCGGCCTCGCTGCGCGCCTTGAGCGCGGAAAGATCGACGGCGCCGGACATGGCGGCAGCACTCTGGACGGGACGGGAGCCTGGTCGAGTCACGGTGCAATCCTGGCATGGTCGGACCTCGGAGCGCCCGCACGGGTCTGCTTATGCACGCAGGTGCTCCTCCACCCGCTGCACCTTGGCGCTGAGCTGGCCGGTGTAGCCCGGGCGGATGTCTGCCTTGAGCACCAGGGAGGTCCGCGGTGAAGCGTCGGACACCACCGCAACCGCCCGCTTGACGACGTCCATCACCTCGTCCCACTCACCCTCGATGGAGGTGAACATCGACGAGGTCTCGTGCGGCAGACCGGACTCACGCACCACCCGCACGGCGGCGGCGACCGCGGCGCTCACGCTGGCCGTGTCGTCACTCGCGGCGGGGCTGACGCTGAAGGCGACGATCACCGGCTCACCCTCACCGCAGGCTCGACCACGGACAGCTCACCCAGTTGGCCGTGGGCCGCCGCCCAGCGTTCGAACACCACCGAAACGAACGGCGGAATGCTGGCCACCAGGGCCACAGCCAGCACCTTGATGTTCCACGCCAGCGGCCTGCTGACCAGCAGCGCCAGCACCACGTAGGCGACGAACACGGTGCCGTGGATCATGCCCATGGTCATCATCGCCGCTTCGTTGTGCAGCGCGTACTTTAAGAACATCGCGGTCAACAGACCCGCCCACGAGATCGCCTCGAGGATGGCGACGAGTCGGAACCTGCTGGCGGGCGTACTGACGTCAATTACGGAAGGCATGCCTCAAGTGTGCCCGGTGATGGCGGTCACCCGCGCTCCGGCACGTCGTCAACCCTGGTGGTCGAGCGTGCGCACCAGCTCATCCGCGCCCGCGTATGGATCGAGCTCACCGTCGGCCACCCGACGCGCCAGCGCGGTCAACGCGGAGCTGCAGTCCAGATTGCCCATCCGCTCACGAAGCGTCTGCATCGCGATGGCCTCCACCTCGGTCTGCGCACGATGCAGCCGCCTGCGCGCCAGTGCGCCGTGCGTCACCAGCCAATCACGGTGGGTCTCAATAGCTTCGATGACGTCGCCGATACCGCTGCGCTGATCAGCGATGGTCCGCACCACCGGCGGACGCCACGCCGGCCCGCTGATCTCGCGCCGCCCGAGCGAGATCATGTGCTTGAGCTCGCGGGCCGTACGATCCGCGCCGTCGCGGTCGGCCTTGTTCACCACGAACACGTCGGCGATCTCCAAGATGCCCGCCTTGGCGGCCTGGATGCCGTCGCCCATGCCGGGTGCGAGCAACACCAGGGTCGTGTCGGCGAGTGAGACCACGTCGACCTCAGACTGCCCGACACCCACCGTCTCGATGAGGATGACATCGAACCCCGCGGCGTCCAGTACCCGCAGGGCTTGCGGCGCCGCCCACGAAAGCCCACCCAGGTGTCCCCTGGTGGCCATCGAGCGGATGAACACTCCGGGGTCGGTGGCGTGCACCTGCATTCGGACGCGATCTCCGAGCAGTGCGCCGCCGGAGAACGGCGAGGAGGGGTCGATCGCGAGCACACCGACGCGGTGTCCCGCCTCCCGGTAGGCCGAGACCAGCGCTGCCGTGGACGTCGACTTGCCCACCCCTGGCGGCCCCGTCAACCCGATCACCTGGGCGCTACCTGCGTACGGAGCGAGTGCCGCGGCTACTTCACGCAGCTGGGGGCTCGCGTCCTCGACCAGGGAGATCAGCCGGGCGACGGCGCGGGCTTGACCCTCCCTGGCCCGCGCCACGAGGTCGGCGACATCGACGTGGCGCTGTCGAAGCTCCGCCACCGGCTCCGCGGTCCCTGCCGACACGCCCCTAGCCCTTGGGCACGCGGACGATCAGCGCGTCACCCTGGCCACCGCCACCACACAACGCCGCAGCACCGATGCCGCCACCGCGGCGAGCCAGTTCCAGCGCGAGGTGCAGGGTGATCCGAGCGCCGGACATCCCGATCGGGTGGCCGACGGCCAGCGCACCGCCGTTGACGTTCACCTTCTCCTCGTCGATGCCGAGCTGGCGCGCGGACACGATGCCCACGGCGGCAAACGCCTCGTTGATCTCCACCAGGTCCAGATCGGTCGGGCTGATGCCCTCACGCGCGCACGCCTTCGCGATGGCGCGGGCCGGCTGCTCCTGCAGCGTCGAGTCGGGGCCGGCGACCACACCGTGTGGCCCGATCTCCGCGAGCCAGGCCAAACCCAGCTCCTCGGCCTTGGCCTTGCTCATCACCACGACGGCGCAGGCACCGTCGGAGATCTGCGAGGACGTCCCTGCCGTGATGCTGCCGTCCTTGCGGAACGCCGGGCGCAGCTTGCCCAACGACTCGGCGGTGGTGTCCGCGCGAATACCCTCATCCGACTTGAACTCGATCGCGTCACCCTTGCGCTGCGGTATGGCCACGCCCACCACCTCGTCGTCGAACAGGCCGTCCTTCCATCCCTTGGCCGCACGCTCGTGGGAGCGAGCCGCGAAGGCGTCCTGCTCCGCCCGGGTGAGCTGGTCAGAATCGTTGCGCTGGTCGGTGAGCAGGCCCATCGCCTGGTCGGTGAATGCGTCGTGCAGACCGTCGTAGGCCATGTGGTCGGTCATCGTGACGTCGCCGTACTTGAACCCCTCCCGGCTCTTGTTCAGCAGGTGCGGTGCCTGGGTCATCGACTCCTGGCCACCGGCCACGACCACCTCGAACTCGCCGGCCCGAATGAGCTGATCGGCCAGGGCGATGGCGTCAATCCCGGACAGGCACACTTTGTTGATGTTCAGCGAAGGCACGGTCATCGGAATGCCTGCCGCACTGGCGGCCTGGCGTGCGGGCATCTGACCGGCGCCCGCGGTGAGCACCTGCCCCATGATGACGTACTCAACCTGCTCCGGCGCGACGCCGGACTTCTCCAGCGCACCCTTGATGGCGATGCCGCCGAGGTCGGCCGCGGAGAAGTTCTTCAGCGAGCCCAGCAGGCGCCCCATGGGCGTACGGGCCCCGGCGACGATGACAGACCCGGACGGGGATGCAGCAGACACGTGTTCCTCCAGCGGCGACGGTGCGGTCAGATGCGCGTCAGGATACCCGCGTGCGCCGACGTCCCTCGTTTGCCATCGGCGCGAGGTTTGCGACGCGTGCGCAGCTCGCTAGGTTGGGCGCATGACTCAGACCCCCATCGGCGACTCCGCGCTCATCACCTGCATCGACCACGTGGGCATCGCCGTGCCCGACCTCGACGTTGCGATCGCCTGGTACCGCGACACGCTCGGCCTGGAGCTCACCCACCAGGAGGTGAACGAGGAACAGGGCGTGCGGGAAGCCATGCTTTCACCTTCGGGGACCTGCACGGGCAACGCCCAGATCCAGCTGCTGGCCCCGCTGTCCCCCGAGTCGACCATCGCCAAGTTCATCGACCGCAACGGACCCGGCCTGCAGCAGCTCGCCTACCGGGTCACCGACGTCGACGCGGTCGCGCAGACTCTGCGCGAGAAAGGGCTGCGCATGCTCTACGACGCACCGCGCCGCGGCACCAACAACTCGCGGGTCAACTTCGTGCACCCCAAGGACGCGGGCGGCGTGCTGGTCGAACTCGTCGAGCCTGCCGCAACCGACGCGGTTACCAGCCAGTAACATGCTCGGCTAATGTCCGCGCCGGCCGTCCGGCGCTCTACGGAGGTGTGTCCCCCAGTGCAAGAGATCCTCGCTGCGATCCAGTCCGACCAGCTCGACACCATCGGCGACCTGCCGCTGCCAACGACCTACCGCGCGGTCACCGTGCACGCCGACGAGGTCGACATGTTCGGCGGCCGCGAGACGCGCGACAAAGATCCCCGAGAGTCGCTGCACGTCGAGGATGTGCCGGTCCCCGAGCTCGGACCCGGCGAGGCGATCGTCGCGGTGATGGCCAGCTCCATCAACTACAACACGGTGTGGACCTCGATCTTCGAGCCGGTCTCGACTTTCAGCTTCCTCAAGCGCTACGGCCGCCTGAACGACCTGACCAAGCGCCACGACCTTCCGTATCACGTGATCGGTTCCGACCTGGCAGGAGTGGTGCTGCGGGTGGGCCCTGGTGTCAGCGCGTGGAAGCCCGGCGACGAGGTGGTCGCGCACTGCCTCTCGGTGGAGCTGGAGAGCCCGGACGGGCACAACGACACGATGCTGGACGACCAGCAGCGCATCTGGGGCTTCGAAACCAACTTCGGCGGTCTGGCCGATCTGTCCCTGGTCAAATCCAACCAGCTGATGCCTAAGCCTGCGCACCTGACCTGGGAGGAGGCAGCAGCTCCCGGCTTGGTCAACTCCACCGCCTACCGCCAGCTGGTCAGCCGCAACGGTGCGGCGATGAAGCAGGGCGACACCGTCCTGATCTGGGGCGCATCCGGTGGCCTCGGCTCCTACGCCACGCAGATGGCGCTCAACGGTGGCGCCATTCCGATCTGCGTGGTCTCCAGCCCGGAGAAGGCGGAGATCTGCCGGAAGATGGGCGCCGAGCTGATCATCGATCGCAACGCCGAGGGTTACAAATTCTGGGCCGACGAGCACACCCAGGACCCCAAGGAATGGCAGCGCTTCGGCAAGAAGATCCGCGAGCTCACCGGCGGGGAAGATCCCGACATCGTCTTCGAGCACCCCGGCCGGGAGACCTTCGGCGCCAGCGTCTACGTCGCACGCAAGGGCGGGATCATCGCCACCTGTGCCTCGACCAGCGGGTACATGCACGAATACGACAACCGCTACCTGTGGATGAACCTCAAGCGCATCGTCAGCTCGCACTTCGCCAACTACCGCGAGTCCTACGAGGCCAACCGACTGATCAGCAAGGGACTCGTGCACCCGACGTTGTCCCGGGTGTACCCGATGGACGAGGTGGGCCAAGCCGCCTACGACGTGCACCGCAACCTGCATCAGGGCAAGGTCGGCGTGCTCTGCCTGGCGCCCGAAGAGGGCCTCGGTGTCCGCGATGACGCACTTCGGCAGCGCCACCTGAAGGAGATCAACCGCTTCCGCGGCGTGTGAGAGCCGAGACGACGCAGTAAGCGCGCAGTCGCCGGTAGCGTAAGGGTATGGCTTCTGATAACGGCTTTCTCCCGATCGACGGACCCTTCGAACTGGCCCGCCGGGGGTACGACCGTGCGCAGGTGGACGAGCACCTCCAGCGCATGGACGCGGAGCTGAGGGTCACGGCGGCAGATCGCGATGCGGTGGCCGCACAGGTCGCCGACCTGGGTGTTCAGTTGGACGTCGCCCGTGGGGAGATCGAGGCGCTGCGCGCCCAGACCGACAGTCTCATCTCCGGGTTGGACAGCACCGATAATCTCAGCGACCGGATGCGACGCATGCTTCGGTTGGCCCACGACGAGTCGTCGGAGATACGGGCGCGCGCAGAGTCCGACGCTGCCGAGCTTCGCTCGGTTGCCGAGCAGGGAGCCCTCGCGCTGCGGGAGCGAGTGCAGCGCGAGGTCGCGGAGCTTCGGGCCCGAGCGGAGCGCGAGATCGCCACCCAACGGGCACACTGCGAGCAACAGCGGGCTGAGCTCGATGAACGCCGCGCCGCGATGGAGGCCGAACACTCCTCCACCATGCACAACGCCCACACCGAGGCAGCCGAGATTGTCTCCCGCGCCGAGTCCGAACGCGCGGACGCCGACGCTGCGGCCGAGGCAAAACGGGCGCAGGTTCGCGACGACTTCGAGCTCGCGATGGCCGCACGGCGATCCGATTCGATCGGCGCCCTGCAAGCGCAGGAAGTGGCCAGCAAGGCTGAGGCCGAGCGTCGCGTTCGCGATGCCACCACTGAGGCACAGCGGCGACTGCACCGCGCGACGGAGCAGGCCGAGCAGCGTATCGCCGCGGCGAAGGCCGGGGTGCGCGAGCTCGCCGCGGTGCGAGAACAGATCTGCGAGCAGCTCGCGGACGTCCGGACGCACCTCGATCGCATGCCCATGCTGCTTGCGCCGCCGAGTGACGAAGCGCGGGCGCTCACCGCCGACCACACCGGCACCACGGATCAGCCCAGCCCCTCGCCACGACCGCACGCCGTCACACAGTCAGCAGGCTGAGCGCCCCCAGCCGTCGCCCGGATCACGACCAACGGCGGCTCAGCCCTCGGCGTCCGCGTCCGGACCAGCAGCCATTGTGCCAGTGGCGACGGTCCTCCGCCCCGTGCAGGTCATCGGTGCGCCAGGCGACCACGTGGGGAACGCCTACGCCGATCGAGTGATCACAGCCGGGACACCGGTACACCTTTGCGGCCTGGGTCGCAGGCACCGGGCGCACCGACCACTCGCCGTCCGCGGCGCTCTCCGCCCGGGCGCCGCGGGACGTCAACGGCGCCGTGGGCTTGGGGGCCCCACCGCGACGTTGATGATTCCTCCGTGGCATCTGCTCAGTTGTAGTCGCGGAAACCCTTGCCGCTTTTGCGCCCCAAGCGCCCGGCGGTCACCAGGTGCTCGAGCAGCGGCGCAGGCGCGAACCCGGCCTCGCGGAACTCGAGGTACAAAGTCTGCTCGATGGCCAGCGACACGTCGAGCCCGACCACGTCGAGCAACTGGAACGGCCCCATCGGCAGGCCGCAACCGAGCCGCATCGCGGTGTCGATGTCGTCGGCGCTGGCGTAGTGGCCCTCCAGCATCTTGATCGCGTCGTTGAGGTAGGGAAACAGCAGCGCATTGACGATGAAGCCGGCCCGGTCACTGCAGCTCACCGGAACCTTGCGCAGCTCCAGGCAGAGCTGACGGACGGTCGCGAGCACGTCCTGATCGGTGGAGACAGTGTTCACGATCTCCACCAGCTTCATCACCGGGGCGGGGTTGAAGAAGTGCAGGCCCACCACGTCGCCTGGCCGGGAGGTTGCCGCGGCGCACTCCACGACCGGCAGGGACGAAGTGGTGGTGGCCAGGATTGCCCCCGGCTTGCAGACCGCGTCGAGGGTGGCGAAGACCGACCGCTTGACCGCGAGATCTTCCGCTACGGCTTCGACGACGAGATCCACTGCGCCGAAATCCTCCAGCGCGGCGGTGGGGGTGACCCTGGCCAGCACCGTGTCGCGCTCATCCTCGGTCATGCGGCCCTTGGTGACGGCCCGGTCCAGCGACTTCTGCACCGCGCCCATCGCGGCCTGCGCCTTCTCGGTGCTGCGCCCGCGCACCAAGACGTCGTACCCAGCCTTCGCGAACACCTCGACGATGCCGGTGGCCATCGTACCGGTGCCCACCACGCCGACAGTGGCGACGGGACGGACGGCAACGCCTGCCTCAGCGCCCGCCGCGGCCGATCCGTCGTCCACCACTTCGCTGGAGTCGGGCGCTGCGTAGGTGTAGAAGCCGTGACCGGACTTGCGACCGAGCAACCCCGCCGTGATCATCTGCTTGAACAGCGGTGCGGGAGCGTGCAGCCGGTTGCGGGACTGGTGGTACATCGTGTCGAGGATCTCGTAGGCAGTGTCGAGCCCGATAAGGTCGATCAACGCCAACGGGCCCATCGGGTAGCCGCAGCCGTAACGCATGGCGGCGTCGATGTCCTCCCGCGTCGCGTAGCGCGCCTCGAGCATCCGAACGGCATGGTTGAGGTAACCGAACAACAGCGCGTTGGCGATGAACCCTGCGCGGTCGCCGATCACCACGGGGGACTTGCCGACCTTCTCCGCCAGCGCCGTGACGCCCTCGATCACCTCGGGCTCGGTGACCACGGTGCGAACGATCTCGACCAGCGTCTGCACGGGTGCCGGATTGAAGAAGTGCACACCGACGACGCGCGCCGGACGCGCCGTCTGCACACTGAGCTCGGTCACCGACAGGGACGACGTGTTGGAGGCGAACACCGCATCCGGGCGACAAATCTCGTCGAGCCGTTTCAGCACGCTGGACTTGAGCTCGAGGCGCTCGGGCACGGCTTCGACAACGAGGTCGGCATCGGCGAGGTCTTCCAGGGACGTGCTGAACGTCACCCTGTCCAACAGCGCCGTCTGCTCCTCGGCGCTCAGCTTGCCACGGGACACGGCACGGCCGGTCGAGTGCGCGAGGTGCCCCTGGCCCCGCGCCTTGGCGTCCTCGTCGATCTCCACCGCGACCACGGTGAAGCCGCTCCGCGCGAACACCTCCGTAATACCGGCGCCCATGGTGCCAAGGCCGACAACTCCGATGGTTGAGAACTCGCGCGCCACGTGTGATCTCCCGCTTCGTCGAGGGCCGGCGGACGCACTTGTTACCGCCGGGTAGGTAGTTCGGTAGATGGTCGCACAACGCACCGGCGCCCGGGAGCACTGGCTCGCTCAGAACAGGCGCATCTCGGTGCTCACTGCGCCCCGCAGCGCCTCGTAGTCGAGCGTGAGGCACCGGATGCCCCGGTCTACCGCGAGAGTTCGCGCCTGCGGCTTGATCTGCTGCGCGGCGAACACACCCACGACTGGGGCCAGCCGCGGGTCACGATTGAGGAGATCCAGATAGCGGGTCAGCTGCTCGACCCCGTCGATGTCTCCCCTCCGTTTGATCTCCACCGCGACACTCGCCCCCGACGCATCACGGCACATCAAATCGACCGGGCCGATCGCCGTCGGATACTCCCGCCGCACGAGGCTGTACCCATCCCCGAGCGCCCCGACGTGCTCGGCCAGCAGCGCTTGCAGGTGCGCCTCCACGCCGTCCTTGACCAAACCTGGATCGACGCCCAGTTCGTGGCTGGAATCGTGGCGTACTTCCTCAATCGTCACCTGTAGCTGCTCGCCCGCCTTGTTCGTCACCGTCCACAGCCCGGGCTGCTCATCCAGCCAGCAGGGCGGGCTCATCCAGTTCAGCGGCTTGTAGGCGCGGTCATCGGCGTGAATGCTGACCGAGCCGTCAGACTTGATGAGCAACAACCTCAGCGCCGACGGCAGATGGGCGGTCAACCGACCGACGTAGTCCACGGAACAACGCGCGATAACGAGACGCACCGGCACAGCGTAGGGCAGGGTGCAGGGGTGCAGAGACACAGCACCACCCAGGTTTACGCGAACGCGTGGATGACGGTCCGTGAGGACACCTTCCAGCGCGCCGACGGCACCGCCGGGCTCTACGGCGTGGTCGACAAACCCGACTATGCGCTCGTAATCCCAGTACGCGCCCAACAAGTTCACCTCGTCGAGCAGTTTCGCTACCCCCTTGGGGTACGGAGCTGGGAATTCCCCCAAGGGACTGCTCCCGACCGGGCCCCGATGGCGCCACGTACGCTCGCCGCCCGCGAGCTTCGCGAGGAAACCGGCCTGCGCGCTGCGCGGCTGACTTTACTGGGCACAATCGCCGTAGCACCCGGAATGAGCAGTCAACGCGGCGCGGTGTACCTAGCGACCGAGCTGACCACAGGTACCCACGAACGCGAACACGAGGAGCAGGACATGCGGTCGTCGTGGTGGGGTCGTACCGACTTTGAAAGCGCCATCGGCGCCGGCGCCATCATCGACGCACAAACTCTCGCGGCGTACACGCTCCTACTACTGTACGAACGCAGCACGTGAGGGTGTGTGGTGTGTGGGACGCAAAAAAGGGGACCCGGTGGTGGGTCCCCTTTTTTGGGTGTGGTTGTTCGGCGGTGTCCTACTCTCCCACACCCTGGCGGGTGCAGTACCATCGGCGCTGGAGGGCTTAGCTTCCGGGTTCGGGATGGGACCGGGCGTTTCCCCTCCGCTATGACCGCCGTAACGGTGTGAAACGGTGACACACACTCGTGGTGTGTGTGTTGTTTCAGATACTGCACAGTGGACGCGTAACATTTTTGTGGTAAGTCCTCGGCCTATTAGTACCAGTCACCTGCACACCTTGCGGTGCTTCCAGTTCTGGCCTATCAACCCAGTGGTCTGCTGGGGGCCTTACCCCCTCGAGGGGGTGGGAAACCTCATCTTGGAA
>JALYVL010000261.1 GCA_030853285.1 Actinomycetota bacterium
CCTCGAGTTCGTGGAACAGCTTGGCCACCTGCTTGTAGGCGCGGTACTGCAGCAGCCGGGCAAAGATGAGGTCCCGCGCCTCCAGCAGGGCGAGGTCTTCGGCGTCGTCCACCTGCCCCGACGGCAGCAGCCGCGCCGTCTTCAGGTCCAGCAAGGTCGCGGTGATGACCAGGAACTCGGTCGTCTCCTCGAGGTCCGCGCTGGCGCCCAGCGCCCGGGTGTAGGCGATGAAGTCGTCCGTGACCCGATGCAACGCCACCTCGGTGACGTCCATCCGACGCTGGCTGATCAGCTGCAGCAGCAGGTCGAACGGGCCTTCGAAGTTGCGCAGGCGGACGGTGAACGGGCTCGGCGCCGGGGCCTCAAGCAGTTCAGTGGAGCTCACCAACTCACCGGCTCACCGCGCGAGTACCTCACGGGCCAGCGCGCGGTACGCGGTCGCCCCGGCCGAAGTGGGCGCCCAGGTGATGATCGACTGCCCGGCAACGGAGGTCTCCGGGAACTTCACCGTCCGGTTGATCACCGTGTCGTAGACCTTGTCGCCGAACACCTCTACCACGCGGGACATGATCTCCCTGGCGTGCAGGGTGCGGGCGTCGAACATGGTGACCAGGATCCCGGACAGCGCCAGCCGGGGGTTGAGCCGGTCGCGGACCTTGGCCATGGTGTCGTTGAGCAGGGCGAGCCCGCGCAGGCTGAAGTACTCGCACTCCATCGGGATCACCACCCCGTCGGCCGCGGCCAGCGCGTTGACGGTGAGCAGACCCAGCGAGGGCTGGCAGTCGATGAGGATGTAGTCGTAGCGGTCCAGGACGGCGTGCAGCACCCGGCCCAGGGTGTGCTCCCGGCCGACCTCGTTGACCAGCTGGATCTCCGCGGCGGACAGGTCGATGTTGCTCGGCAACAGGTCGACGCCGTCGATGCCGGTGGGCACCAGCACCTCGTCCACCGAGGCGCGGGGCTCGACCAACAGGTTGTACACCGTCAGATCCAGCTCGTGATGGGCGATCCCCAGCCCGGCCGAGAGCGCGCCTTGCGGGTCCAGGTCCACCAGCAGCACCCGGCGGCCGCACTCGGCCAAGGCCGCACCGAGGTTGATGGTGGACGTCGTCTTGCCGACCCCGCCCTTCTGGTTGCACATGGCCAGCACCCGCGCAGGACCGTGGCTGCTCAGCGGCGCAGGCTCGGGCACCTGACGCAGCGGCCGCCCCGTGGGACCGAGCTCACCCGTGTCCGATGCGTGGCGGTCAGCTCCCGTGGGGATGGCCTGCGGTGTCGACACGGTGCGGTGTCCGCCCTTCGGTAACCTGAACGCTGCTGGTGTTGCCGCCACCGAGCCTAGGAGTCGCCACTACCCAGGGGCAACGCACCCCGCTCAGCGGGCACGGGGATGGGCCCCCGCCCATACCTCACGCAGACCCTGCACCGTGACCATGGTGTACACCTGTGTCGTCGTCACCGAGGCGTGCCCCAGCAGCTCCTGCACCACCCGCACGTCGGCACCCCCATCGAGCAGATGGGTGGCGAAGGAGTGCCGCAGGGTGTGCGGCGACACATCCGTGGTGATGCCCGCCCGCGCCGCCGCCTCGCGCAACACCTGCCACGCACTCTGCCGCGACAGCCGTCCCCCGCGGGCGTTGAGGAACAGGGCAGGCCCCGCGCGGGACACCAACGACGGACGACCGCGCACGAGGTAGGCCTGCACCGCCGCCAGCGCAGGACGCCCCACCGGCACCAACCGCTGCTTGCCACCCTTGCCCGCCAGCAGCACCGAGCGACTGTCGTCATCCACGTCGTCGACGTCGAGTCCCACCGCCTCGGAAATCCGGGCGCCGGTCGAGTACAGCAGCTCCAGCAGCGCTCTGTCGCGTAGCTGGCGCGGTCCCGCCGCTTCCTCCTGTCCTCCCGCCGCGTCCAGCAGGGCCAGCACCTGGTCGACGGCCAACGCCTTGGGCAGCCGCTTGGGTCCGCTGGGGGGGCGCACCTCACGGGCCACATCGACGGTGGTGATGCCCTCTCCGGTGGCGAAGCGGTGCAGTCCCCGGGCAGCAACGAGGGCCCGGGCCGCCGAAGACGCTGCCAGGGGAGACACACCCCGCTCGGCGTCCCCGGTGCGCAGTTCCCGGACAAAGGCACTGACGTCGGACTCCCCCACCGCGGCGAGGTCGTCGATCTGGCGCTCGGCCAGGTGCTGGGAGTAGCGGCGCAGGTCGCGCCGGTAGGACTCCAAGGTGTTGCGCGCGCTGCCCCTTTCCACGGCCAGGTGGTCGAGGTAACCCTGGACCTGGGTGAGCAGCTGCGCGGACGGTTCGGGCACAACGCTCAGCATCCTCTCCGGCTCGGGTTGTCCGACTGTGCCACACGGACCGCGACGCGCGGGTTATTCTGCGGCGATGAGCGAGCGAAGCGACGTGGGAATAGGGCGATGAGCGAGCGAAGCGCCGTGGGAATAGGGCAGTGAGCGAGCGAAGCGCCGTGGGAATAGGGCAGTGAGCGAGCGAAGCGACGTGGGGGTCCGGCGATGAGCCAAGCGAGCGGCGCCAACCTGCCCCCGGTCAACGACGGCCAACGAGACGAGACCCGCGCCGTGCTCGGTCAGCACTACACCAATGGCGCGCTCACCAGCGATCAGTACTCCGACCGGATGGGCACGGCGGCCACCGCCGGCTCCGTCGGCGAGCTGCGTGAGCTGTTCAGCGACCTTCCCCACCCCTACCCCATTTCACTGGGTGGCCAACCCGCGCCGGGCCGGCCCCAACCCCAGGCTGGGCCTTACGGACCGCCGCCGCAGAGTTACGGGCCGCCCCCTGGATACGGACAACCGGCGTACGGCCGGCCGACCATGGCGCCACCCGGGATGGGTGGATTCGTCCAGCCTGCCCCCGGGGCGCCTTTTGGGATCGACACTCGTACCGGTATTCCTTTCTCCGACAAGCAAAAATTGGTCGCCGGACTGCTGCAGATCTTCGTGGGAGGCTTCGGCGTCGGCCGCTTCTACACCGGCCACACCGGCATCGCGATCGCTCAGCTACTCACCTGCGGCGGGTGCGGAATCTGGTCACTGGTTGACGGCATCATGATGCTCACCGGCAGCGTGAGCGACTCGGACGGACGCCCGTTGCGCGACTGACGTCGGCGTGCAGTACGAGTCGCTCGCCGCCAAGCACAACTTGACTTTCGTCGGGCGCAGATTGTACGAACTTTACGTTTGGTACGAACAGCCGGCGACGCGGATACAGATTGTCCCGCCGCCGCTAGGACGCCTGTCGTGCGCTGAACGCAGTCGGACGGTCCGGCCACGGCGCGTCGACGCCTCGTGGCCGGCCGTCGCGGGCGCGCACCGCAGC
>JALYVL010000262.1 GCA_030853285.1 Actinomycetota bacterium
CCAAGCCTGCTTGCGCCGTTGGCCCGGCAGCATGTGTAGGTCGGAGATGTGCAGCACCCGGAGCGACGGCGAGCCGGGATCCAGCACCGCCAACTGGGCCTTGCGGAGGACGAACGCGTTGCGCTCAATCCCCGCCGCGTAACCGACACCTGCCGCAGCGAGTCCACCCGCGGCGGCCAGCGGGAGCAGGGGGGACCGGGAGGGGGAGCGCACACCTCTAGCGTACGACTCATCCCGCGTACCGTCTGTGCGCATGACGGAGCTGAAGGCACGGATCAAGGCAGACCTGACCGCCGCGATGAAGGCGAAGGACACGCTGGTGGTGTCCACCCTGCGGATGGCGTTGTCGGCGGTGCAGTACGCCGAGGTGGCGGGCAAGAGCGCCAGGGAACTCTCCGATGCTGAAGTGACCGCGGTACTGACCAAGGAGACGAAGAAGCGAGCCGAGTCCGCGGAGGCGTTCGCCGGGGCGGGCCGTGCGGAGTTGGCGGCCAAGGAACGGGCCGAGTCCGAGGTGCTCAGCACCTACCTGCCAGCGCCGCTCACCGACGCCGAGGTGACCGAACTGGCCGTCCGCGCCACCACCGTCGTGGCGGACAGCACGGGTGCGCAGCCCGGGCAGCGACAGATGGGTCAGGTGATGAAGGAAGCCACGGCGCTGGCCGCCGGGCGCGCTGACGGATCCCGGCTGTCCGCGGCGGTCCGCGCCCAGCTGCAGGCCTGAGCCGCTCCTACGGAGGCGGGATCCCGGGAAGGACGACGCCAGGTGGCAACACGATCGGTGGCACTCCGGGAACCGGGACCTGAATCGTCTGCTGGCCCGGCTGTGGCGGTGCGGCTTGTTGGCCGGCGGGTGCTCGACCCGTGCTCACGTACAAGGTGATGGTGGCACCCGGGGCGCTGGGCCCGGTAAGGTTCTGGCCCACCACGGTCCCTTGGACACTGCCGTTGGCCTGGCTGGTCTGGGTGACCTTGAAGCCCAGCTCGCTCAGCTGCTTGACCGCGTCGGTGGACGCGATGCCAACCAGGTTGGGCACGTTGCCCGCGCCGGAGCCGTTGAGGTACTTCGGGTCGGTCGGCGGCATCGATACCGGTCCGAAGCTGTCGATGACCGGCTTCATCGCCGCGAACCACGTCTTGGCCGGCTCGGCGCCGCCGGTGAGGTTGGCCGAGGAGCAGCTACGCAGGGGGGAGGTGCAGATACCGCCGGGGCTGGGGGAGTCGTCGAAGACCAGGTTGGCCGCGGCCAGGGTGTTGGTGAACCCCACGAACGCCGAGGAGTACTCCCGCTCGGTGGTACCGGTCTTGCTCGACACCGGCATGCTCCAGCCCACGGTCCCGGCGGCACCTGCGGCGGTACCGGTCTTCGCGTCCTGACTCAAGGCGTTGGCCAGGGTGTTGGCCAAGCCGGGTGGTATCACCTGCTCGCACGGCGGCGTGTTCACCGTCACCGGTTTGCCGTTGGCGTCGGTGACCGACTCGATCGGGGTCGGCGGGCACCACATGCCGCCGGAGGACAGGGTCGCCGCCACGTTGGACAGCTCCACCGGGTCCACCGGCACCGGGCCGAGGGTGAAGGAGGCCAGGTTGCCCTGCTTGAAGTAGTCGGCGATGGACTTGCTGGGGTCCTCGCTGCTGGGTTGCGTGGCGTAGGAGCGCATGCCGAGCTTGACAGCCATGTCCACCGTCGGAGTGACCCCGGTGGAAGCGATCAGCTTGACGAACGCCGTGTTCGGCGACTCCGCCAGCGCCTCGGTGACCGAGTACTGCGGCTTGTAGGTGTTGCTGTAGTTCTTCACGCAGTAACCGTCGGTGCCGCCGCCGCAACCCCCGTTGCCGAAGCTGCTGGGTAGCCGTACCGACTGGGGCGTGTCCAGGATGGCGTTGATGCCCAGTCCCTTTTCCATGGCGGCCGCGGTGGTGAAGATCTTGAAGGTGGACCCGGCGCCGTCGCTCTCCAGCTTGGCCGTCTGCAGCAGTGACGTCTCCCTCGAGCCTGCGTCATAGCCGTAGGTGCGGCTGTCCGCCATGGCCAGCACCTTGTGCGAGGTCTGTCCCGGCTGCACGATGTCCATCACGTTGGCGATGTTCTTGAGGTCAGCCGGGGCGTACTTGTTGGTCGCGGCCTTGGCGGAGGCCTGCACCTTCGGGTCGAGCGTGGTCTTGATGGTGTAGCCGCCCTTGTTCACCTGATCAGGGCTGATCCCCGCATCGGCGAGGTACTTCAGCACGTAGGAGCAGAAGAAGCCCGTGCTCTGGGCATCGACGGCTCCGACGCAGCCGTTGGGGACCGATCCCGGCTGTGGCAGCACGCCCAGCGGGGTGGCCTTGGCGTTGGCCGTGTCGCTCGCGTTGAGCACCCCGTTGGCCTGCATGGTGTCCAGCACGACATTACGGCGGGCGAGCACAGCGTCGGGATCGGTATACGGCGTGACCGAGCTGCTCTGCACCATGCCGGCCAACATCGCCGACTGCGGCGCGTTCAGGTCGGCGGCGTTGATCCCGAAGTAGGTCTGGGCGGCACTCTGGATGCCGTAGGCGCCGGAGCCGAAGGGCACGATGTTCAGGTAGCGGGTCAGGATCTCCTGCTTGCCCAGCTGCTGGTCCAGCGCGAGGGAGATGCGGATCTCCTTGAGCTTGCGGGCGATGGTCGGCTCCGTCGCCGCCTGGCGTTCCGCGTCGTTCTGGGCCACCACGAGCAGCAGGTAGTTCTTCACGTACTGCTGGGTCAAGGTGGACGCACCCTGCTGGGTCGCCCCCGCCGAGGAGTTGGTGAAGAACGCGCGTGCGGTGCCGCGCCAGTCGACGCCGCTGTGCTCATAGAACCGCTTGTCCTCGATGGACACGATCGCCAGCTTCATGGCCTCGGAGATCTTGTCCCCGGCCACGACGGTGCGGCGGCCGTTCGGGTCGTACAGATAAGCGATGGGCTTTCCTGCGGCGTCCAGCATGGTGCTCATCTGCGGCACCTGGCCCTGGGCGAGCTCGGAGGAGACGTTGTCCACGGTGTCGGAGGTCTTGTTGGAGAGCAAGCCGATACCGCCGACGGTCGGGAACATCAGCCCCGCTAACAGAACTCCGGCAATGACGCAGCAGCCGCCGAGCTTCAGGAAGGCATGTTTAGCAGCAGGCACAGTCACAGGGTACGCAAGCCGCCGACAGATCCCGGGAACGTAGCCGGGCTGCGCTGCGTCTCATCGATGCACAGCGCGACGGTGTGCACCGAGACAGGGAGCAGGGGTCAGCCATGACGGCGACAGTGTTGATGTCCGAGCAGAGCAGCCACGACACAGAGCTGTGGATGTGTCAGGCGGCGTGCCGCAATGTGGAGCCGGACCAGCTC
>JALYVL010000263.1 GCA_030853285.1 Actinomycetota bacterium
CTGCAGCTCAACGACGCCGCGCTGACCTACGAACCAGAAACTTCCGTGGCGCTGGGTTTCGGCTTCCGTTGTGGATTTCTCGGGCTGCTGCACATGGAGATCACCCGTGACCGGCTGGAACGCGAGTTCAACCTGGAGCTGATCTCCACCGCACCCAACGTGGTGTACCGCGTGACCTTGGAGGACGGCGCGGAGCATGAGGTGACCAACCCGTCGTACTGGCCGGAAGGCAAGGTCCGCGAGGTGTTCGAGCCGATGGTGAAGTGCACCGTCATCGCGCCGTCGGAGTACATCGGCGCCATCATGGAGCTGTGCCAGCAACGACGCGGCACGCTGGGCGGCATGGACTACCTGTCCGAGACCCGGGTGGAGCTGCGCTACACGATGCCGATGGGCGAGATCATGTTCGACTTCTTCGACGCGCTCAAGTCCCGCACCAAGGGCTACGCGAGCCTGGACTACGAGGAGTCCGGCGAGCAGGCCGCCGACCTGGTGAAGGTGGACATTCTGTTGCAGGGGGAGGCGGTGGACGCCTTCTCCGCCATCGTGCACCGCGACTACGCATTCTCCTACGGCAGCCGGATGACCGGCAAGCTCCGCGAGCTCATTCCGCGGCAGCAGTTCGAGGTGCCCATCCAGGCGGCTATCGGCTCCAAGGTCATCTCTCGGGAAAACATCCGCGCGATCCGCAAAGACGTGCTGGCCAAGTGTTACGGCGGTGACATCAGCCGCAAGCGCAAGCTGCTGGAGAAGCAGAAGGAAGGAAAGAAGCGGATGAAGACCGTCGGGCGGGTAGAAGTTCCGCAGGAGGCATTCGTTGCTGCGTTGACCTCGGATAGCAGCACTGGCGACAAGGCAAAGAAGTGACGCTGTCGACGTGGTTGACCCGCGAGCTGGGCATCGAGCTGCCGATTCTCGGTGCGCCGATGGGCGGACGTGCGGGTGGGCAGCTGGCCGGCGCGGTGAGCAGGGCAGGCGGGCTGGGACTGCTGGGTGCCGCCCGTTACGCCACCCCGGAGTGGATCGCCGCCGAGTGCGCGACCGCCAGAGTGATCGGCGGCGCGGTGGGCATCGGGCTGATGACCTGGTCGCTGTACGACGACGACTCCTTGCTCGACGCCGCGTTGGAGCAACGACCCACGGTGCTCTCGCTGTCCTTCGGTGACCCCGCACCCTTCGTGCAGCGCGCCCACGAGGCCGGGGTCCTGGTGGTGTCGCAGATCAACACAGTGGAGGACCTGCGCGTGGTCGAGGCTGCCGGGGTCGACTTCGTCGCCGCCCAGGGCGGTGAGGCGGGCGGGCACACCGGCCGGATTGGCACCTTGCCCCTGCTGCAGGAAGTGCTGGAGGCGACGTCGTTGCCGGTGGTCGCGGCGGGAGGTATTGCCACCGGACGCGGCCTGGCCGCGGTGCTCGCTGCCGGCGCCGAGGGCGCGTGGATCGGCACGGCGCTGTTGGCCAGCCCGGAGACGGTGGGACCCGACTACGCCCGCGAGCGCCTGGTGCAGGCCCGGTCGCAGGACACGGTGTACACCTCGGTGTTCGACCAGGCCCGCAGCCAGCCGTGGCCGCAACGCTGGGGCGGCCGCGCCCTGGTGAATTCGTTCACCGAGACCTACGACGGGCAGGACGTCGACGTCGAGACCTTGGCGCAGGCCTACGACGGCACGGACCCAAAGCGCGGAGTGGTGTACGCGGGCCAGGCGGCGGGCATGGTGCATGCGCAGCGGCCGGTGGACGAGGTGGTGCGCGAGATCGCGGCGGACGCGCAAGCGCTACTGGATCGCTACCGCCACTGACGCGGCATGCTGGGCTTTCGCCCAGCATGGACGCGCGCTCAGGGGCCGCTGTGCGCCGGCTGGAACCCGCCGCCGTCGCGCTCCTCCGCCCGGATGACGTGCACCACCGCGTTGATCAGCGCCAGGTGGGTGAAAGCCTGCGGGAAGTTGCCCAGGTGCCGTCCAGTCTTCGGGTCGATCTCCTCCGCGTAGAGCTGCAGCGGGCTGGCGTAGGACAGCAGCCGCTCGCAGAGGTGCCTGGCCTGGCGCAGCTCGCCGATCTCCACCAGCGCCGAGACCAACCAGAAGGAGCAGATGGTGAAGGTGCCCTCCTCGCCGGCGAGCCCGTCGTCGGTGGAGTCCGTGCGGTAGCGCAGCACCAGGCCGTCCACGGTCAGTTCGTCGGCGATGGCCAACACGGTGGCCCGCACCCGGGGATCGTCAGGCGGCAGGAAGCGCAGCAGCGGCACCAAAAGCAGCGACGCGTCCAACGCGGTGGTGTCGTAATGCTGGACAAAAGCGCCCCGCTCGTCCACTCCGCGCTCGCAGATGTCGGCGTGGATCTCGGCGGCGATCTTGGCCCACTGCTCGGCGTAGTCGTCTTCGCCGTGCAACGTGGCCAACTTGGCGCCACGGTCGAGTGCCACCCAGCACATCAACTTCGACGAGGTGAAGTGCTGCGGTTCGCCGCGCACCTCCCAGATACCGCGGTCCGGCTCGTGCCAGTGCTCGATGGCCTGCTCCACCTGTGCCTTGAGCAGCGGCCACAACGACTCGGGCACCTGTTCGTGCGAGCGGGTATGCAGATACACCGAATCCAGCACGGTGCCCCAGATGTCGTGCTGGCGCTGGTTGTGCGCACTGTTGCCGATCCGCACTGGTTTCGCACCGTCGTAACCGGACAGGTGATCCAGCTCCTGCTCGGTGAGCTCGCGCTCGCCACCGACGCCGTACATCACCTGCAGGGGATGTGAAGAACCGCTGGCAGCCCCGCACACGTCGGCGATGAAGGCGAAGAAGTCGTTGGCCTCGCGGTCGAGGCCCAGGGTGTACAGGCCCCACAGGGCGAAGGTGGAGTCGCGCACCCATGCGTAACGGTAGTCCCAATTTCGATGTCCGCGAGGCGTTTCCGGCAGCGATGTGGTCGAGGCGGCGAGCAGTGCGCCGGTGGGGGCGTAGGTGAGTCCCTTCAGTGCCAGCGCGCTCTGCTGCAGGTAGCCACGCCACGGGTGGTCGGGGAAGTCGCCGACGGAGATCCACTGACGCCAGCACTCCGCGGTTTGCCACATCTTCTCCGCCGCTTCGGCGAAGGTCTGCGGTGCGGGCAGTTCCGACCACGACAGGGCCACGAAGACGTCGTCGCCCTCGCGCAGGCGGGTGCGGGCTCGGGCTTCGCGCCCTTCCAGTCCCAGGCGCAGGTTGGTGGTCAGGGTGAGCTCGGGCGTCGCGGGCCGTCCGCCCTTCGGTGCAGCGGTGGGGACGCAGCGGGCCACCGCCTTGCCGTAGGCCTCGCCGGTGTACTCCCATTTCGCGTCGCGGCGGTGGTAGT
>JALYVL010000264.1 GCA_030853285.1 Actinomycetota bacterium
TGCTTTCACCGCGCGAGGTGCGCGCGGGCAAAGGCCAACGACTCCGCCAGCATGGCCGTGCGGTCGCGGCGGGTGCGGGCCGACTGGGAGTTGATCTCCAGCACCGCGACCCCGTCGAAGTCGCTCGCGGCCAGGGTGGTGCACACCTGCTGGCAGGGCTGGGTGCCGTGCCCGGGCACCAAATGCTGGTCGACGGGGGCCCCCTGGCCGTCGGCAAGGTGTAGGTGGGCGAGCTTGGCGCCCATCCGCGTGGCCAGCGCCACCGCATTCATCCCCGCCGTCGCGGTGTGCGAGAGGTCGAGGGTGTAATGCGCATGGTTGGCGGCGGTGGGGTCGATGGACGGAGCGAACGCCGAGATCGACGGCCCCGGTGTACCTCCACGCCGCGTCAGGCGCTCAGTCCCCCGCTGACCGGCTCCGAAGAAGCGGTCGGCCCGCATCGGGAACATGTTTTCCACGGCGACGACGATGCCGCTGCGCTGCTCCAGCGAGGCCACCTGGTCGGCGAAACCGTCGGCGTAGCGCCGTTGCCACCGGAACGGGGGATGCACCACCACTGCGCGGGCACCGAGGAACGCCGCGGTATCCACCGCGCGGTTCAGGCGGGCCACCGGGTCGGAGCCCCACACCCGCTGCGTGATCAACAAGCATGGCGCGTGCACGGCGAGCACCGGCACGCCGTAGCGTCGCGAAAGCCGCGCGACCGCGTCCGCGTCCTGGCTCACCGGGTCGGTCCACACCATCAGCTCGATGCCGTCGTAGCCGAGCTCGGCGGCCAGCTCGAACCCGGATTCCACCGACTCCGGGTACACCGACGCGGTGGACACCGCGATCGGGATCGGCGCGCGCACAGTCACGACGTCCGCACCAGGATGAGGACAGCTGGGGGCTCGCACGCCGTGCCGTGGTTATGCACGCCCGCTGCTCCGCTCACTGGATGGCCTGGGTGAGATCCAGTCTGCGCAGGACCATGCCCTCACGCAGCGCCCACGGGCAGATTTCGAGCTCGTCCACCCCAAGCGTGCGCATGGTGGCCTCCGCCACCAGCGCGCCCGCCACCAGCTGGTAGGAGCGTGAGCGGCTGACCCCGTCGATCTCGGCCAGGTCGGCCCCCGACATCCGCGAGATCAGCGGGATGAGCTGGTGCAGCCCTTCGGCGGTGAGGACCCGGCGCGCCCGCGGGCCGGCCGCGGACGGGGCTGCCCCGGTCAGTCTGGCCAGCGAGCGAAAAGTCTTGGAGGTGGCCACCACCTTGTCCGGGCTGCCATGGGCAGCAAGCTCGCCGGCTGCAGCCTGCAGCTCTGAGCCCAGCCATTCCCGCAACCGGTCGATTTCTGCGCGCCGCGGGGGATCGGTGCCCAGCCGGTCCATCGTCAGCCTGCCCGCGCCCAGTGGCAAGGACAGCGCAACCTCTGGCACCTCGTCGATACCCAGCGCCACCTCCAATGAGCCGCCACCGATGTCCAGCCCGAGGATGCGTCCGGCACTCCACCCACACCAGCGGCGCACCGCGAGGAAGGTCAGCCGTGCCTCGTCGACACCGGAGAGCACTTGGAGCCGGACCCCCGTCGCGGCGCGGACCGCCTCGAGTACATCAGCACAGTTGGTGGCCTCGCGCACGGCCGAGGTGGCGAAAGCCATCACGTCGTCGCAGCCGGACGTTCGCGCGACCTCGGCCGACTGGGCGACGGCAGCCACCAGCAGGCGCGCCCCCGCGGCACTGAGCGTGCCACGGGGATCGATGTATTCGATGAGCCGCAGCGTCGATTTGCTCGAGCTTGTCGGCGTCGGGTGCGCCCCGCGGTGTGCGTCGATTACCTGCAGGTGCACCGTGTTGGATCCGACGTCGAGTACCCCTAGTCGCACGGGCAATACCGTAGCCGGTCTAGCGTCGCCCACCGTGACCGCCAGTGCCGAAGTGTCGCCGGGCTTCGCACGCGAGTGGGTGGAGTTCGGCGATCCACTCGACCCCAAGCACCGGATCCGGGCCGACCTCACCTGGCTGTTGTCCAACTGGACCTGTGTGTTCGGGACACCGTCGTGTCAGGGCACCGTCTCCGGGCGTCCCGACGACGGGTGTTGCTCGCACGGAGCGTTTCTCTCTGACGAGGAGGACCGCGCGCGCCTGGACGCTGCCGTCGGGGAACTCACAACCGCGGACTGGCAGTTGCACCGCTCCGGCTCGGGTCCGCTGGGCTACCTGGAGGAGGACGAGCTCGACGGCGAGCCTGCGTTGCGGACCCGGCGGGTGGACGGGGCGTGTGTCTTCCTCAACCGACCGGGCTTTGCCGGGGGTATCGGCTGTGCGTTGCACCGGATGGCGTTGCGGGTGGGTCGTGCACCGCTGGAAGTGAAGCCCGACGTGTGTTGGCAGCTACCGATCCGGCGTACCGAGAAGTGGGCGGACCTGGGTGACGGTGTGCAGGTGCTACAGACCACGATCGGTGAGTACAGCCGCGCTGGGTGGGGTGCCGGCGGCGCCGAGCTGCACTGGTGGTGCACGTCCTCCCCCGATGCGCATGTCGGCACCGATCCGGTCTGGGTGTCCTACCGAGGGGAACTGGTGGCGCTGCTCGGCGTCGAGGTGTACGAGGTGCTCGCGTCGCTGTGTCGCCGCCGAGCCGGACTCGGGCTGATCGCCGTACACCCGGCGTCTGCGCGCTGACCGGCACCGCCGCTTCGCCGAGCTTGCCGAAATTGTTGCGCGAGCGACCATTACGACGACAAATTGGGCAAGCTCGACAGCACCGCGCGGCGTCCACATGCCGCGAGTTATCCACAACGACCCACAAACGGGCGCCGCCGTCCGTGCCGATCCCACAGAGTGAGGGCATGTCCAACTCACTCGCCGCACTGGCCATCGCCCAGCGCGGAGTGTTCACGCGACAACAAGCGCTGCAGCACTACTCCCCCGGCCAAGTACGTGCGCGGCTGTCGAATGGATGCTGGGTGCGAGTGTTCCACGGGGTGTACCGCCGGAGCGACACCATGGCCGACGCCCGGCTGCGGACCATCGCCGCAGGTCTGAGTATGCGGCAGCCGGTTGTCGCCTGCTGGCACACCGCGGCTGAGCTGCACGGCTTCAGCGTGGTGGATGCCCAGCACACCCATATCGTCGCGACCGTAGGTCGCCGACAGCGTCAGAGACTCATCGTTCATTCCGCGGAGCTCACCAGACACGATGTCTGCAGCTACACCGGAGTCCCCGCCACGACGGCAGAGCGCACGGCAACCGACTTGGCACGGGGCTTGTCCCGACCGGATGGCTTGGCC
>JALYVL010000265.1 GCA_030853285.1 Actinomycetota bacterium
CCGCTTCGGCACCACCTTGCCCGCGAGGTTGATGACCGCGGTCCCGAGCAGGCTGCGGTGGTAGGCGGGCCCCTGCAGATCGAACCACGGGCTGTTCAGCAGCAAGCCGTCCACTGGGCTCGATCCTGCTTGGCCCGATCCTCCTGGGCCCGATTCTGCTGCGCGCAAACGGTCCAGCCACAGCGGGACGATGAGACCACCCGTGGAGTGCGCGCCGATCACCACCGGCCTCGCGGGATGCTCGGCGCGCACGATCGCCAGCGCCTCGTTCAGCTCGGTGTCATACAGGGCGAGGTCGCTCACGAAGTGCGGCGTTTGGCCCTCGCGGATCGAGCGCCCGCACTTGCGTAGGTCCAATGCGTAGAACGCGAAACCCTGGGCCACCAAGTGTTCGGCCAGGCCCGTCTGGAAGAAGTAGTCGGTGTAGCCGTGCACGTGCACGAACGCCCCGCGAGCACCTGGCCTGCAGTGCCGCACCAGCGTCGCCACCACGTCACCTTCACCGTCGGGATCGGCCCCCAAGGGCAGCAACAGCTGCTGGTAGTCCGCACCAAGGACGTCGGGCAGCCAATCGCTCATGGCCAGTGACTCTAGGGTGCGATGTGATAGGCACTCCCGGTGAACCTCGCCGTGCACCGCTCGTGGTCGGCAGACCTCGACAACGCGACCCTGTACGCCTTGCTCGCCCTACGGGTGGAGATTTTTGTGGTCGAGCAGAACTGCCCTTACCCCGAGCTCGACGGGTTGGACCTGCTGCCCGACACCCGTCACCTGTGGCTGGCCGGCGATGGGGAGGTGGTGTGCACCCTGCGACTGATGCAGCTCGACCGCGAGCGTCCCGACTTTCGGATCGGTCGGCTCTGCACTGCGAAAGCGGCACGCGGCCAAGGGCTTGCGCGACGGCTGATGCACACCGCGCTGGCCGAGGTGGGTGCAGCGCCGAGCCGGGTGCACGCACAGTCGCACCTGGCCGGCTTCTACGGCGACCTCGGTTTCGCCCAGGACGGCGAGGAGTTCACCGAGGACGGCATTGCGCACGTCCCGATGCTGCGCGCAGGCCGGTAGCGGCGGTCTGCAAGGATCAACGAACCAGATACGAGCTGCGAGCAGGGAAGCCGGTGTGACTCCGGCGCGGTCCCGCCACTGTGAGGGCTAACCACCCGAGCCAGGTCACTGCCGCCGCCTCGTTGCCGCAGCAACCACGGGCGTGGACACCCGAGGAAGTGATGGGTGGGGCGTGTCAGCCACCGAGCTCGAAGCACCTGGGTACCCGTTCTCTGCCGTCGTCGGCCAGGACCAGCTGCGCTTGGCGCTGTTGCTGTGTGCGGTGCACCCAGGGATCGGGGGGGTGTTGGTACGCGGCGAAAAGGGCACCGCCAAGTCCACCATGGTCCGCGCGCTGGCTGCCCTGTTGCCCGCCGAGAACGGTCGTCCGGGACGGCTGGTGGAGCTGCCGGTCGGCGCCACCGAGGACCGCGTGATCGGCTCGCTGGACTTGGAAAAGGTGCTGCAGAACGGCCAACGCGCCTTCCAGCCGGGCCTGCTCGCCGCAGCGCACAAAGGTGTGCTCTACGTCGACGAGGTGAACCTCCTGCACGACCACCTGGTGGACGTGTTGCTGGACGCTGCCGCGATGGGGCGCGCCCACATCGAGCGGGACGGGATCTCCCACTCACACCCGGCGAAGTTCGTGCTGGTGGGCACCATGAACCCGGAGGAAGGTGAGCTGCGCCCCCAGCTGCTGGACCGCTTCGGGCTGGCCGTCGATGTTGCCGCGTCGCGTGAAGTGGACACCCGGGTCGAGGTGATCCGCCGGCGGCTGGCCTACGAGGCCGACGGCGTCGCGTTCGGCCGACGGTTCGGCGCCGAGGATGCTGCGCTGGCTCTACAGATCGTGGACGCACGCGAGCGGCTGCCCGCGGTAAAGCTGCCGGAGACCGAGCTACGCCGGATTGCCGCGTTGTGCGCGGCTTTCGACGTGGACGGGATGCGCGCAGACCTGGTGCTGGCGCGCACTGCGCTGGCGCACGCGGCGTGGCGTGGGTCCGACGTGGTTCAGGAGACCGATGTGCGGATGGCCGCGGAACTAGCGCTGCCCCACCGCAGGCGCAGGGACCCCTTCGACGAGCCGGGGCTGGACTCTCAACAGCTCGACGACGCCATGCGCGACGCCGCGGAGCAGGCCGAACCGCCCGAGCCACCGGAGGACGACCCTTCCGGCGGTGGGCAGCCCGATCCGACTCCCGACGAGGGTGACGAGCCGCCGGAAAGCCCTGCTCCGGAGCTGGATTCGCAGCAACAGACGCCTGAGCAAGGCACATCGGGTCAGCCGGGCGCGCAGTTTCGTACCCGGTTGCTGGAGATCCCCGGCCTCGGCGAGGGTGCCCCGGGCCGTCGGTCGCGCTCACGGTCGGACACCGGCCGCACCGTTCGGTCCTCCTCCACGCAGGGCCGGGGGCTGCACCTGCTGGGCACCGTGCTCGCCGCCGCACCGCAGCAGCAATACCGCGGCCGGATCGACGGTCCGATAGCGCTTGCGCCGCAGGATCTCCGGCGTTCGGTGCGCGAGGGCCGCGAAGGCAACTTGGTCCTGTTCGTGGTGGATGCCTCCGGGTCAATGGCGGCCCGCGATCGACTCTCCGCGGTCACCGGTGCGGCGATGTCCCTGCTGCGCGATGCTTATCAGCGCCGCGACAAGGTCGGCGTGATCGTGGTGCGGGGTAGCTCGGCTGAGCTGGTGCTGCCGCCCACCACCTCGGTGGACATCGCAGCTCGCCGATTGGCCAGCATGCGCACCGGCGGAAAGACACCGTTGGCCACGGGGTTGCTCCGCGCCAAGGCGGTGCTGGCCGCTGAGCGCGTGCGCGACCCACAGCGCCGTCCCCTGTTGGTGCTGCTGACCGATGGCCGCGCGACCGGCGGGGACAATCCAGTGGCCAAGGCACAACGGGCGGCTGGATTGATCGCGGCGGACGGGACGGCAGGCGTGGTGATCGACTGCGAGTCCGGGACGGTGCGCCTCGGGTTGGCAAGTGCGCTCGCCGAGGCGCTGGGCGCCGCATGCGTGCGCCTGGAAGAATTGTCCGCCGAGCAGGTCGCCGGCACCGTCCGCGCTCTGCGCGCGGCCTGAGCACGAGGGAGGACGCATGCCGCAAGGAGTACCCACCACCGTTCCGGCCGACGGGCTGACCACCCGACAACGCCGCAACGGCCCGTTGTTGGTCGTGCACACCGGGGAGATGAAGGGAAAGTCCACTGCCGCTTTCGG
>JALYVL010000266.1 GCA_030853285.1 Actinomycetota bacterium
CTCGAAGCGCACCGGGACCTCGAGCTGGTCGTAGGTGCACTCGGCAGGGTCGCGTTCGGGGCGCCAGCGCAGGAATCGGGCGGCGTGCCGCAAGCGTTCGCCCTCCATCTGGTCGTAGGCCACCTCAGCGACCTTCTCGGGGCGCAGCGGCACCCAGGAGTGGTCGATCCGGGCATTCCACCGGTTGGGTTCGCCGGTGGCGGTGACGTCCTCGCCAAGGCGCAAGGGCTCCAGCTCCGCCTGCAGCTCCACCCGGCGCTTCGCGGTGAACGCCGAGGCGCCCCCGACCATCTGCAGCTGATCGCCGCGGTAGAGCCCCAGCAGCATGGAGCCGATCCCCGGCTGGCTCTTGTGCGGACGGTAGCCCACGACGACGCACTCGGCGCTGCGGTGGTGCTTCACCTTGATCATGTCCCGTTTGTCCGGGGCGTAATGCCCGTCGAGACGCTTGGCGACCACCCCGTCCAGCCCGGCGCCTTCGAACTCGTCGAACCAGCGCTGGCCCGTCGTAGCGTCGTCGGTGGCGGAGGTGACGTGGCACGACGGCCCGGCACCCACCGCGTCGAGCAACCGGGCACGGCGCTGCGAAAACGGCTCGGACATCAGGTCGTCCTCGCCCAGGGCCAGCAGATCGAAGGCGATGAACTGTGCAGGCGTCTCCTCGGACAACTTGGTGACCCGGCTTTCCGCGGGGTGGATGCGCTGGCTGAGCGAGTCCCAGTCCAACCGGGTGCGCCCGTCGACCAGCTTGGGCACCACGATCTCGCCGTCGAGCACGCAGCGCCGCGGCAGCTCTGCACGCACGGATGCAACGACCTCGGGAAAGTACCGAGTGAGGGGTTTACCGTTGCGCGAGCCCAGGAGCACGTCGTCACCGTCCCGGAAGATGATGCAGCGGAACCCATCCCACTTGGGTTCGTAGGACCACTGCGCCGGGGACGGTTGCGCGGGCACGGCGTCGGCCGCTTTGGCGAGCATCGGCTTCACGGGCGGCGCGACGGGGAGGTCCACGCACTAATCCTTACTGGCCCGCCCGGACAAGGCAACGAACGCCGAAGGTGTCGTGCAGACCCTGACGCCCCGCATCGGTGAGCACCACAGCTCGTCGCTGCGGCGTTCGGCGGATCCAGTCCACAGTGAACAGCCGATCGGTCACCGCGGTGCCGAGTGGGCCGGCGAGGTGATGGGACTGCTCCGACCAGTCCATGCAGTAGCGAATTGGCGGACGACGACGCAGCACCGCGTCCACGTTCACGCCGAAGTCGGCCAATGTGGAGTGCCCTTGCGGAGTGAGTTGGTAGTGCACAGCTCGGCCGGGTGCGGAGAGTCGGTCGTCGGCGGTCCGGCTTCCGTCGCCCCCTTCCAGCACTCCGCGCTCGAGCAGTCCTACCATCAGGGCCACGCCGAGCTGCCCGGCCAAGTGGTTGTAACAGGTGCGGGCCCGGCGCAATGCGTTCGCTCGGGTGCCCTGGCGCAGCGACCGCACGGGCTGGGTCGGTGCGATGCGGGCCAGGGCTTCCATCACCTCGGCCACCTCGGGTCCGGCGAGCCGGAAGTAGCGCGAACGGCCGTGGCGCTCAGCGGTGACCAGACCCGCGTCCACCAGTCTGGCCAGGTGCTCGCTGATGGTGGAGGCCGCCACCCCGGCCTCGGCGGCGAGCACGCTGGCCGAGAGCGCGCGCCCGTCCACCAACGCCATCAACACCCGCGCTCGGGCCGGCTCCCCCATCAGGGCAGCCACGCGGGCGATGTCGGGCTCTCCGGTACTCATGCCTCCAGGCTAGGACGACAACACTTCGGCGCCCACCGAAGCATGCGCACACAACACTGGCGGCCGGCCTGGCCTCCGGGATGAACAACACGGCGCGCCAAGCAGGCGGCGCGATCGGGATCGCCGCGTTCGGTGCGCTGGCGGGCACGGCGGCGGCCGGTGAACGCTTCACCCACGGGTTCGGAGCGGCGGGCATCGCGACAGCGGTCCTCTTCCTGGTGGCTGCCGGGGTGAGCGTCGTCCTGGTTCCCGGACACCGCCGGGCGTGATGACTGTGATGCAGGTATGGTGATGCTATGCGCACCACCCTGGCCATTGACGATCACGTGCTGCAGGCCGCCAAGGCGGTGGCCCGACAACGCGGGAACACCTTGGGCCAACTGGTGGAGTCTGCGTTACGTCGCGAGCTGGCTGAACCCAACCGCACTGCGCCGCCCGCCGTGCCGGTCTTCCGCGGTGGCACCGGAGCACGGGCGGACGTCAATCTACGATCCAATCGCGCCTTGATGGAGCTGCTGGATGCGGCGCCCGAATGATTTTGTTGGACGTCAATTTGATCCTGGCCGCGCATCGCGACGATCACGTTGACCATCCGGCCGCGCGCGTCTGGCTCGACGCGTTGCTGGCCGATGGCGGCCAGTTCGGGGTGCCGTGGATCGTGTGGTGGTCATTCCTGCGCATCGGCAGCCACCCACGGATCTTCCCGGTACCCACGCCCGTGGCGCAGGGGTTGCATTTCATCGCGGCGATCCGCGCGCAGCCCGGCCACGTCGGGGTCGAGCCCGGCCTGCGGCACCCCGAACTCCTGCGCGACGCCTGCCGGCGAGGTGAGGCGACCGCGAACTTGCTCCCCGATGCGGTCCTGGTCGCGCTGGCCACCGAGCACGGCGCCGCCGTCGCTAGTTTCGATCGAGACTTCGCCCGGTTTGACGGCCTCGACTGGGTCCGCCCGAGCTAGACCGTGGCGAGCACGCTGTCCAGCGCGGAGAGGAACATGCCGAGCCCGTCGTCGGTGGGCCCGGTGAGCTTCTCGGTGGCGTGCTCGGGATGCGGCATCAGCCCCACCACCCGGCCGTCCGCCGAAGCCACCCCGGCGATTCCGCGCATCGAGCCGTTGGGATTGTCCCCGACGTAGCGGAAGACCACCCGGCCTTCACCTTCCAGCTCGTCCAGCATGTCCGCGGATGCCACGTAGCGTCCCTCGCCAGACTTCAGCGGCACCAGGATCTCCGCGCCCGCCTCGTAGCGCGAGGTCCACGCCGTCGACGTCGACTCCACCCGCAACCACTGGTCGCGGCAGAGGAAGTGCAGTCCCTCGTTGCGGGTCAACGCGCCGGGCAGCAGTCCCGCTTCGCAGAGCACCTGAAAACCGTTGCAGATGCCCAGTACCGGCATCCCCGCCGCCGCGGCGCGCACCACCTCGGTCATCACCGGCGCGAAACGGGCGATCGCCCCGGCCCGCAGGTAGTCGCCGTATGAGAAG
>JALYVL010000267.1 GCA_030853285.1 Actinomycetota bacterium
GATCAGGTTGTAGATGATCGTCGATCCCGGCGCGCCGGCCAACACCCGGGAGGCGACCAGCGCGGTGATCGCAGAGGGCGAGACGGGTTCGCCTCGCTCATCCACCACGAAGCACCGGTCGGCGTCGCCGTCGAAGGCCAGGCCGATGTCCGCCCCCGTCGCGCGGACATGCTCCTGCAGGTCCACGAGGTTCGCCGGGTCCAGCGGATTGGCCTCGTGGTTGGGGAAGTTGCCGTCCAGCTCGAAGTACAGCGGTTCGACCGTCATCGGCAGGGGCCCGAGCACGGCGGGCACCGTGTGCCCGGCCATCCCGTTGCCTGCATCCACCGCGACCGTCAGCCGGCGCAGCTGCGAGCAGTCGACCAGCTCTCGAAGGTACTGCGCGTATTCCGGCAGCACCTCGCGCTGGGTGATCGTTCCCCGCGTGGCCGTCGCCAGGTCCGCATGGCACTCGGCGACTTCGGTGCGAATGTGCGCCAGGCCGGTGTCCTGGCCGATGGGCTTGGCCCCAGCCCGGCACATTTTGATTCCGTTGTACCGGGCAGGGTTGTGACTGGCGGTGAACATCGCTCCGGGACACGCCAGCACCCCGGAGGCGTAGTACAGTTGGTCGGTCGAGGACAGTCCAATGTGGACGACGTCCAGCCCCTGAGCCACCACGCCTTCGGCAAATGCGGCGGCCAGCTCAGGGGAGGACTCGCGCATGTCGTGGCCTACCACAACGCTTGTCGACGCGTCCGCACCGACCAGACGGGCAAAGGCCGCACCGATGTCCCGGACCAGCGCGCTGTCGATCTGCTCGCCGACGACGCCACGCACGTCGTAGGCCTTGATCACCGCAGCGAGCAGCTCCGATCGATCCTGCACGGCCTGCTCATCCACGAAAACGGCTCCGCCCATCCGTCCATGCCGACGGTCGTCGGCCGCGCCAGCCTATCTGCGGGGTGCGACAGCTCAGTCGGGCGGATCGGGCAGCACCCGGAGATGTCCGCGCCGCCCGGTGGTGGTGGCGAACTCGTGGGCGGAGCGGGCACCGGACGCGGGGGGGTCGCCCGCGCTGGGGCGATCTGTCCGGCCGGCCTCCCTGACTGCCTCCGCGAGGGCAGTGAGGTCGTCTGCGTCCGGCTCCACCGAAGCGAATCCCCCCACGTGCCGCACGACCTCCCAGTCGCGCGGGACGGTGAGGCGTACCGCGTGCCGCTCGCACAGGTCGTAGGAGTGCGGCTCGTCGTTGGTGGCCAGTGGGCCGACGACCGCGGTCGAGTCGGAGTAGACGTAGGTCAGCGTGGCCACAGCGGGATGCGCACACCCGGGCCGGGAACACCGTCGCGTTGACCTCACGGTCGCGACACTATCCGCACACACCGCGCACTGATGCCCGACTCGCCGGTTCACCTCGCACTCCGGCTCGGTACGCTCACGCCACATGGGCCCACCATCACCGCGTGCTCGGCCGACCCGCTCGGCGCGCCATACCGAGCGCCGTGGACACGGCGTGCGGGGTGCGGTGTTGCCGAAGACGGTGCCGGCGTGGCGCAGCCGTGCCGAGCGCTTCGATGGGTTGGTCCTCGAGGCATTGGCGCCGATCAACCAGCGCTGGCACGCCCGGCTGCAGGCTCTGGACATCGCCGTGGACGAGGTGCCACCGGTGGCCGCCAAGGACATCGAACGGGTCCGCAGCCACGGTGTGGAGGCGACAGAGTGGCCGCCGGAGATCTTGGCCGACGCTGCAGTGCCGCTGGCCCGGCTGGTCAAAGCCGGGGTGGACCGCAACGGCGGCATGACCCGGGCGCGCATCGTGTTGTTCCGGCGACCGCTGGAGCTGCGGGCGAGGCAGCCCGAGGAGTTGGCCGACCTCCTGCACGAGGTGCTGGTGGAGCAGGTCGCTACTTACCTCGGCGTCGACGCAGCGACCATCGACCCCGACGGCGAGGGCGACCCCGGCGCTGCTGAGGGGGACTGAACTCGCGGACCCGCCCGCGGGGCGGGATGGCCAACAGCAGGGTGAACAGCAGCACACCTCCCTGCACCAGGAGCAGAACGCTGCGCACCGTGCTCGAGCGCTGCACCGTCACCTCGGTGGCGGTACCTGGCAACGCGACACCGACCAGGTGCCCGTAGGCAGGCGCCACCGCTACTGCCGTGCCGTCCACGTGCACTTCCCACCCGTTCTCGTTCTCGGCGGCCAGCACCAGCAGCCGTCCATCGGACCCGCTAGAGACCCGGATGCCCAGCTCAGGTGGTCCGCCGGGGACGGGAGTGGTGCCCTGCGCCGCGGTGGTGGTGCTGCCGGTGGCCCCGGGTGGTTGCCCCCCGGTGCGCGAGGCCGTGGCCAAGTTCGGTTCCAGCACCCGGGCCCCCCGCGCCGGCAACTGAACCCGGAAGACCGTCCGTCCGTCAGTCGTCTGCCCCGCATCGGCCAGCAACGCGGCGGTGACGCCACTGCCCAGCCGCGTCCCGGCAGGCAGCACCACAGCACCGACACCGGAGGCGGCCGCTTGGGCGACCGCCGCCGCCACGGCGTCCTGAGTGCCTGCGGTGATGGCGTCGCTCCACGCCGTGATCCGACTTGCCGCCTCCGCGGTGAGCGCGAAGTCGTCGTCGCCGAGCTGGGGCAGCGCCGGGGAGCTCAGTCGCGCCGGCTGCTCCCCGGCCGCGGTGGTGAGGACGAGCGCTTGATTCATCAGTAGCTCGTACTCGAAGGCGGCAGGCAAGGACGGAGTGGGGCGGGCACGTACATCGCCCACGGAGCCACCGACCACCGCCCCCACGGCGAGCACCACCACGATGGCCACTCCGAGTGCGGCCATGAGTGGTGAGCGCCGTCGCACCGCGACTCTGCGGGCCCGCTGTTGCAGACCGACCGCGATCACCAGCAGCAGACCTGCGGACATCAACAGCAGCGCCGGGCCGGGATTACCCACGGCCAGTTCGCCGTCCAGCAGGCGCGGCCGGTGGACAGTGCCGAGAACGACGGCAGCGGCGCCGCCGAGGACGACGAGAGCCGCGCCCGCGGCCATTCGCCACGTCGGGACGGTGATCAGCAGCGCCAAGGCAGCGAGTACCACCAACACGCCGACGATCGAGGGCACACCGCGGCCGAGGGTGAGCAGCTGAAGCGGGGAGAAGTCGGGCACCCCGCCGGTGGAGCCGACGCCGTGCAGAAACACTCCGGGATGGGTGAGCAGTTCCGCGGGCCACGGCAGCAGCAGCCCCACCGGGAGCAGCACCACGAAGAACAGCGACGTGGCG
>JALYVL010000268.1 GCA_030853285.1 Actinomycetota bacterium
CCAACGGCGCGAGCACCGCGAACGCGATCGAGGGGCCCGCGAAGACCCACAATGCCGTCGGGGCAACCACCCCCCGAAAGCGCGGGTGCGCAGCACTCGGCACCCGCATCCGTCGGCCGAATCCGGCGCTGCGGGCGCCCACCGCGCGGAGTGTCTCGGGTGCTCGCCACACCGCAGGCAACACGGCCACGACAAGCACGAGGTGGGGGATGTAGGCCGTCACCAGCGGCGCGGGTGCCCACTGCGCGACCAGCCCGGTGACCAGCGGTCCGAGGCCGAACCCGAGGGACAGTGCGATCGCCCCGCGCCGAGCACCCGCCTCGTGGGTAGCGCCACGGTCGAACGGCGGCACCGAAAGCTCCTTCACCCAGGCCGTGCCGGCAGCGAGGACGACGCCGCTGGCTGCACCGGCCACGAAGCGCCCCGCGAACAACAGCGCCAGGTGGTCATTGCCAGCCATCAACAACACTGTTGCCCCAAGCGAAACGATGACGGCCGGGCGCATCAGCCGAGCGCGTCCCCAGATGTCGGCCGCCGGACCACCGAGTAGCAGTGCCACCACCAGGCCCACTGCGTAGATGCCGAACAAGCCGTCGTTCACGGCCGTGGAGATTCCCCGGTACTCGCGGTAGGCGACGAGCAGCGAGACGAACTGGTTGGCGCCCCAGGCGACCGCGAAGACGCCGCCTGCGGCACCACGCCAGTCACCGACCGACCGCGCGGCCGTCATCGGTTCCCACTTCGGTGGCTGAGCATGATGCACTAAGCGTCACATTCCCACCCACTGCCGAGCACAGGAGCCCGCGTGAACGCCACCCCGTACGCCGCGGCCACCGACGTCGGTCAGGTCCGGGAGAACAACGAGGATGCCTTCCTCGTCACCGACATGCTGTGGGTGGTTGCCGACGGTATGGGCGGGCATGCGGGAGGTGAGATTGCCAGCAGGCTCGCCGTGGATGCCGTCGCCGCGCTGCTGCGGGCCGGCATGGTGAATGCGGACACGCTGGCTGACGCCTTCGCCGCCGCCCACGAGTCGGTTCGCGCCGCGTCCCAAGACGACGACCTGGCCGGCATGGGTACCACCCTGGTTTTGGCCTGCCGCAACACCAACGGGGAGGTGCTGCTGGGCAACGTCGGGGACAGCCGGGCGTACATGCTGACCGACGGCGTCCTGCACCAGATCACGACGGATGACAACCAGGCCGAGGTGCTGCTGGCGCGCGGTGAGATCAGCGCCGAGCAGGCCCGTGTGCATCCGGGACAGTTCTTGTTGACCGCCTCCCTCGGTGGATGGAGCACCACAGCACCTGTACCCGCAGTGCACACCGTGCCCACCGGCGCCGGTCGACTGCTGCTCTGTTCCGACGGACTCAACAGCGAGCTGACCGATGCGGAGATCGCCGAGGCCCTCGCGGTCGGTGCGCCGGAGCAGGCTGCGCGGCTACTGGTGGACTCCGCCGTCCACGCGGGGGGTCGCGACAACGTCACAGTGGTAGTGGTGGACCTGTGAGCGAGCGAAGCGATGTGGGGGTATGGCAGTGAACGAGCATCGGGACCCTGCCGTGCTGCGGGCGGCGGGCGAGCAGCTGGCCGAGCGCGTACTGAAACTGGGGGTCGACGGCGTCGGCCCGTGGAGCAGCGCCGAGGTGGTGGCCAAGCAGGCGCGGGCGATCGCGGAGGACCCCGAGGTCGCGATTCAGCAGCTGCTCGTCTCGCATCGACGTCTGGTCGGCGCCACCGGCTTCGTCACCAGCGTCGGGGGTGCGACGGCCCTGGCCGTGGGGCTGCCGGCCGACGTCGTCTCTTTCTACGCGGTGGCCGCACGGCTATCGGCCGCTATCGCGCACGTACGCGGCTACGACGTGCAGACGGCAGCGGTCCGCAGCCTCGTGCTGATCTCGCTGCTCGGCGCCGACGGTGCCGCCTTGCTGAACGAATTCGGGATCAACACCAAGTCCCGCTCCATGCTCGTCGAGCTGCGGGATATTCCTGCGGAGCAGCTTGTTGAGCTCAACGCATCCGTCGGCTACCAGCTGGTCGCCAAGTTCGGCCAAAAGGGGGCGGTCAATCTGGTCAAGCTCGTCCCGTTCGTGGGTGGCGGCGTCGGCGCCGGGGTCAACATCGTTGGCATCAATACCGTTGCGCGCTACGCGAAGCAGACGTTCCTGCCGAGACCCACCAGCCCGTTCGACTCCCCGGGCATCACGGTCATCGACCAGTAGCACCGCACCATCGGGTCCCATCCGTAGTTCTAGCGATTATGCAAGATGCGCCGATAGCTCGGCATTCTCGGGTGTACCAACCGACCTGCAAGGATGACGGCATGACTGCTCCGCTGCCGAGCCCCGGCTGGTACCCCGACCAGACCCAGACCATGCGGTGGTGGGACGGCAGCCGCTGGGGCCACGCAGCGCCGCTGCCCGCGGAGACGGAAAACGGTCGACTCTGGGTCATGCTGTCGCACCTCAGCGCCTTCATCGGCGGCTGGATCCTCGCGTTGGTCATCCGCCAGACGGAGGGAAAGAAGAACCGCTTCGTCATGCACCACGCCACCGAGGCCCTGAACTTCCAAATCACGTTCTTCATCCCGTACACGGTCTGCATCGTCGGCTTCGTCATCTCCGCAGGCGTCGGGCGCCCTGCGCAGCAGATGGTCTCGGGTATCGGACTCGCGGTGTTCGGGTTGCTGGCGTTCCTGCTGTTCGTCGGGCACACCGTGTTCGCCATCATCGGGTGCGTCAAGTCCTCGCGCGGCGAGTGGTGGCGTTACCCGATCAACATCCGCTTCGTCAGCGGGGCGAGCACGGACGAGCATTAACATCGCGACCATGCCGAAAATCGCCACCGCGGACACCATCACCCGCGACGAGCTCCTCGCGTTCCTCCGTCCCCGACACCACGGCATCTACGCCGCCACCCGGGGCGATGGCCGACCGCAGCTCTCCCCTGTCAGCTGCGGTGTCGACGCCGATGGGCGCATCGTGGTGGCGACGTATCCGCAACGGGCCAAGACGAACAACACCCGCCGCGACCCTGAGGTGAGCATCTGTGTGCTCTCCGACGAGTTCGACGGGCCCTGGGTCCAGGTGTACGGCAGCGCCGAGGTGCTGGACATGCCCGAGGCCGCAGACGCGTTCGTCGACTACTACCGCTCCATCGCCGGCGAGCACCCCGACTGGCCCGAGTACCAGCAGGCGATGGCCGAGCAGGGCAAGTCGCTGATCCGGAT
>JALYVL010000269.1 GCA_030853285.1 Actinomycetota bacterium
CGCAAGGTCATCGGTAGCTGGCTACGGGTCGGCCCGCAGGTGTACTTCACCGCCGACCGGACGTACGGCGAGCGCGCCCGTCTCCGCACCGCCGTGTACTCCGCCGGGGCCGGTGCCGCCGCTGACTGGCTATCTGCAGCCTGGTGGTTCGGGCTGGTGGACCGGCTTCCGGAGACAGTGACGGTGACGGTGCCGCGCGCTCGTCGGCCAACAAGAGTGGACCGGTGTGTGGAGCGCAGGCGCAACCTCCACGCAGCTGACCTGGTCGGGATACGTGAGCTGTGGGTGACCGACCTGGCACTGACCGTGCTGGAGGCCGCCGTGGCCGCGCTCGATGGATCGGCCTTGCTCGACCGCGCGCTGCAGCGCCGGACCACCCTGACGGCGTTGCATGACGCCCATCGGCGCAACCTCGGCCGGCACGGCTCGCGCGCGGGAGGGCAGCTGCTCGTTGTTGCGGCGGACCGGGCCGGGTCGCACGCCGAGCGACTGCTCATCCGGCTGCTGCGTGGCGCGAGAATCGGTGGGTGGCGTACCGGGTATCGAGTGCACAGCTACCTGTTGGACTTCGCATTTCCTGCGGAAAAGTTGGCCATAGAGGTGGATGGTTGGGCGTTTCACTCTGATGCCGACAGGTTTCAGGGCGACCGGACGCGGCAGAACACGCTGATCAATGAGGGCTGGCGGGTGCTGCGCTTCACCTGGCACGACCTCACGGGGCGACCAGACGCGGTAGTCACCCAGGTTCGCCACGAGCTGGACCGCTGAGCCGCGGTTGGGCACGCTCACCCACACCCGTTGTGGCTCAGCGTGCCCAAACGGCGGGGCTCAGCGTGCCCAAACGGCGAGGGTCAATGCCGGGCATCCAGTCGCTCGGTCAGCCGTTGTTCCATGGCGGCGAGCTGCGCGCGGATGTCGGCCACGACGGCGTCGTTGGCGCGCAGCATCTCGGCGTTGGTGATGTCCCGAGCCTCGTCCGTCAGCGTCACGACGATGGATCCCCCGGGCGCCAGGGTGGCCCGCTCGACGTCGTGCACGTCCGCGGCTCCCTGGCGGCGCAGGGCCACGGCGATGTCCGCCTCGCGCAGACCCAGGTTGCGGATCTTGTCCCGCAACATCTGTCCGCGTTCGACGAGCAGGGTCGGGGTGCCTTCAAAGAGCCGCTCCAGCGCGGGATGTCGGTTGACCAAGCGCACGGTGGCGCTGTTCACCGTCACCAGCACCAGTGCTCCCAGCAGCCCACCGGCCAGGCTCTGGTCGTTACCGATCACCGCGTTCTGCACCACATTGGACAACAGCAGCACCACAACGAGGTCGAAGCTGTTGAGCTGGGCCAGCTCCCGTTTGCCGCCGAAGCGGAGGAGCACTGCGAGGCCGGCGTAGACCAGCACGGTGCGCAGCACCTTCTCCAGCAGCGGAATCTGTACCGTGAACAGGTCGTTCCAGATCATGCTCGCCCGCTCTCTCGTGTGCTCCCGTGTGGTCGGCGGCCGCCGCACACGTCAGTCTGCGCCCCGCGGCCGGTCGGGCGATGCCGACTGGCGGTACGAACATTGGTCGCTAGGCTGTGCGCATGATTCGCCAGATGACGATCGATGACCTTGCCGACGCGGTGGACGAGGGCAAGGTCATCGTGGACGTACGCGACCCGGCCGAGTACGCGCAGGGGCACGTGCCCGGTGCGATCAATATCCCACTGGACTCCATCGTGGACCGCTGCATCGAGTTGGACAGGAACGCGCCCGTATACCTGGTCTGCGGCGGCAAGAACCGGGCAATGGAAGCAGCGGGAGCTCTGGACCAGGGCGGCTACGAAGCGCGCCCGATCGATGGGGGCACGCGCGGTTGGATCGCGAGTGGCCGTGCGGTGGACAGCTAGGCGGAGTTCTCCTCGCGCGGGCGCAAGATCATGCCCAGCGAGACCAGCGCGCGCGGGGTCAGCAGATCGGTGATGTACTCCGCCGCCTCGGCCAAGCGGTGGGCACCGCGCGGTAGGCCGTACAGGTGGCCCGCCGTGGTAACCGTTCTTAGGCGCTCCAGCGCGGGCCCCCAGGCCTGCGCTGCCGCGGCCAATGCGGGTGGGTCGATATCGGAGTCGTCGTCGCTGCGTTCGTCCAGCTCGGCCGCGTCGTGCTCGACGAGATGCACCAGCGCAGCGGCGAGCTCGGTCAGCAGCACCCGCTCCTCCTCGGACACGCGGAGCAACTCGGCGAAGGCCTGCGTGCTGTCGCAGCCGTAGAGGACCATGAGGACGCCTTTGGCGACGTCTGGGCTGGGGCGCGACTGCATGCTCTGGCGTAGCTGCTCGGCGTCGGCAGCAAAATCGATGCCGTACACGGTGTTCGGGCGCACAGTTCCTCCCCTCTCAGACGGTGGGACACCCACTGTCCCGCTCAAGGACCAGGATGGCGGCGCAGGCGGAGCCGCGCCACCCCGACGCGCGCGAAATGTCTTGCCGACCCCGGTTTAGGTCACTTCACCTGCACAAACGGTGGTCCGTAAGGCTGCTCACAGTGCTACCTCAACGAGCATGGTTGTGCACCAAATGGTTTGGTATCTCCATGCTGCTGCTACGGCCACCCGGGGTATATCCGCCGCAACACGACACCTGGCTACTTGCCGACGTCTTTCGGACGGAAGTCCGGGCGCCCGGCCAGCACGTGCTCGACATCTGCACGGGCACCGGAGCCCTAGCTGTCGTCGCCGCACTCGAGGGCGCGGCCAGCGTCACCGTGGTCGACGTCAGCCGGCGGGCTTTGACCGCAGCCTGGTTGAATGCTCGTGCGCGGGGCCTTCGCGTTCGCGCCCGACGAGGTGATCTGGTGGCGCCCGTATCCGACCAGCGCTTCGACGTCATCCTGTCCAACCCGCCTTACGTCTGCGCCGAGTCGGATCACTTGCCCACCCACGGGCAGGCCCGGGCGTGGGACGGAGGCGTCGATGGGCGGGCGGTGCTCGACCGGGTGTGCGCCGAGGCGCCGAAGGTGTTGGCGCCCGGGGGAACGCTGCTCATCGTGCACTCTGCGCTGTGCGGAGTGGATGAGACGGTGCAGCAGCTCGCCGGGGAAGGTTTGGACGTGTCCGTCCCAGCCCGGCGCCGCTGCGAGTTCGGCCCGGTGATGCGCGCCCGCGCGCAGATGCTGGAAGCGCGCGGGTTGATCCAGGCGGGCGAACGGACTGAGGAGTTGGTGGTCGTCCGCGCGGTCAAACCAGTCG
>JALYVL010000007.1 GCA_030853285.1 Actinomycetota bacterium
CTGCCACACCGGCAGCGGGGCCTGCACCCGCAGCCCGCTCAGCGTGAGCTCGGCGTACTCGGCAGGCACGCTGCGCTGGGCCAACGGCGTGCGGGCCGCCGCAAGCACGCGGCCGCGCGCAGACCCCAGCAGATCCAACTCGATGCCCGGCGGCAGTATCTGCGGTGTGCGCAGATAGCTGTCCGCGGCGCCTTCGGGGTGGACCTCACACGGCGGCCACGCGTACTCCCCACGGCGCGACTCGGTCGGGCCGCGGACCACAAAGCGCCGCTCCAGCTCCCGTTCGCGCATCCCCCCGAGGGGGGCGTATCCCTCCAGCAACGCGCTGTCACTGAGCGCGGTCCCGGCTGCCGGCCTGCTCCGCTCGGCAGCAGGCGGGGCCAGGTGCACCGGGTCGGGCAGCAGGGCGTGCTCGGGGTGGTCGGCCACCGGGCAGCACAAGCCCGGTCGCGGCTCGACGTAGGGACGGGGCAGCGGCAACTGCCTGGCCGGGCGGAGCGACGGCCGCGGGCTTACCCCGAGTGGCAACCCGACAACCAGAGCGAGCGCAGGACTAGGTTGTGCCGAAACCGAATTCGCGGAAGATGTCACGGAGTCCTCAGGGGGCGACAGCGCGCCGGACTCCCCCGGCGGTGCCACTTGGCGAGGACCGGGAATCAGCAGTGGGCGCCCCGCCACCGGCGGGGGTGCTCCGGAAGCCGACGGCGGTGCGCCCGGCTGTGGCGCACCCGGCCCCGCGGTCGGTGCTGCGCCGGAAACCGGCCCTGGGGCTGACGGACTCCCGGGCATTGGCGCCTGCGGGGGCAGGAGGGCGTTCGGCGCCTGCGCGTTCGCCCACGGTGCTACGCCAACGCTCGGCGGCAAAGCAGCGGTGAGCGAGGCGACGGCGGGCGTGGCAACGCTGGTCGGGGCGGCCGCGTCGACGGACGCGGTCAGCGGTGCCGCAGCAGCTGTTGACGGGAGGCCCCCCGGGGCGGCGTTCGGCGGTGTCGCCCACTGGGGAACGACCTGGGCGGGCTGATCCGGTGGCGTGCTCCAGGCCCCGGGGGTGACGGGCTGGGTCCCGGGTGTAGTGGTCTGGGCACCGGTTTGGGTCGCCTCGACCTCGGGGTAGGTCGCCCCGGCGCCGGTCTGCGCGGACCAAGGCCGTGGTTGTGCGGACCAAGCTTCTGCTTGTACGGATCCAACACCCAATTGCGTCACCCCGCCCCCGGTGCGCGCAGTCGGGTCCACCGGTCGGTTGTCGGACAGGGGCGGCGGCCCCTGCGGCGCCGGCTGCTCGGCGCTCGGTGGTGCCGGTGTCACGGAAGGAAGCTGTGGTGCGGGCGCTGACGGCGGGTGTAGCGCGGGAGGAAGGATCGGCGCAGGGTCTGAGGTCGGCGGTACTGGGTGCGCAGACGACACCACACCCGGCCCGAGCCGGGCGAGAAGCGGGTACGCCATCGCGCCATGCGACCCCGAGGGCCCCACAGCGGTGGCCACGCCGGGGCCGGTCAGTGGCGTGGCGAGATCGGCCGCCGGAGCAAGGATCGCGTCGACCATTGTTGGTGCCGACGAGAGGGCGCCCGGCACCTGCGTCAGTACGGGGAGCAGGGCGCGCTGCTCCGCCGTGGACAACTGCTCCACCGCCGCCTTCGCCTCGACCGGCGGCAACTGCGCCAGCGCGCTCAGCTGTTCGGTCAGCGGCAGGCCGGCGAGTTGGACCGCCGACCCTTCGGGTTGCGTCGCCGTCCCTTCGGGACGCCGGATGCCCAGCGCTCCGGAGGACGGGAGGCCGGGAACCCCGCCGAGCATGGCCGTCGTCGTGTTCGTGGTTGCCGCGACTGCACCGTGTAGCAACTGGACCAGCGCCTGGTAATGACCTTCGATCGCTGCGCTGGATGCCGCGATGGCCTGCGTGATGGCCGGCAACGTCGCTCCGCCGGTCACGTTCCCGGCCGTCCGCAACGCAGCGAGCTTCTCGGTGAGGGCACACAGCTCGGTGACGATCAGCACCTTGGTCTGCCGCACCGCCCCTGCGTCGGCGGTCAGCGCAGTCGACAGCGACGTGCAGTGTTGTGCGGTATTGGCGACGTGGGAGTTCTCGGTGCCGAACAGGCGATCGGCCGCAGCGCTGAGCCCCTGCGCCAAACCGCCTTTGCTCACCGCGAGCACGTTCTGCGTGTGCCGGTCGGCGTCGCCTGCCGACGTCTTCACGCGCGATGCGGTGTCGCCGTAAGCCTCGCCTGCGGAGGTCAGCGCATCCTCGTCGACCTGCGGCCAGTGCCCACCGAGCGCGAGCGACGCCGCCTCGCTCACCTCAGCCGGAAGACTCAGCGTCACCGTCACAACCTGCCGTCAGCCACATCGTGCACGCTTGCGCCGTTGTGTGCGTCTACTCCGGTAAGCGTGGCCGCACCACCTTGCACAGTGGTGTCGAGGGTACGGAGAGACCGGGCGACCGCGGGCAACGCTCGCGCCACTGCCTGACAAGCGGTGTCATAGCGGGCCGCGAGTGCCGCGCCGACCTCGTCGCGCCCCCAGCTCAGGTCGTCGGCCGCCGCAGAAAGTGCCTGCGCCGCCGCCTCGATCGCATCGCCCACCTCGCTCAGCCCGGCCGCAGCCCGCACCGCGGCGTCGTGATCGAGCTCCATACCCCCGTTGTTCATTGCGGGCGTCCGCCGTCCGCGGGGCGCAGCCACGACTCTGGCTCGTCCGGCTCATCAGAGTGGTCCTGGACCCGATGCGGCTGGACCCGCGCGAGCACGGGATCCAGCACCACCCCGGTGAGATCGACGTCGGCAGGCACGACCGGAGCCAACAACTGCATGGTCTCCGCACCCGCCAGGGCACAGGCACGCTGGACGGTCGCCACGATCTCCACCGCCAACGCCTGGGGCCGCAGCCTGACCGCCTCCTCGCCCAAGCTCAGCTCCAACAGCGTGCCGCGACCGGATACCACTGCGTCGATGTCCGTCTCAGTTGAGCGGGCGTGGACCCGCAGCTGTGCCAGTTGCTCCTGAGCTCTGCCAGCCGCCTCCAGGCGCCCGACCAGATCGGCCCTGCGCTGATCAACAGCGGCACTGGCCTGCTCCGCCGTGAGCACCGACAAATGGTGGCCGGAAGCTGTGCTCACGTGGATCTGCCTTCCTGCTCGGGACGCGGTGCGCCAGCTGCGGCGTGCCTTCCCGAGGTCTGACGCGGCAGAGGCCGAGTTGGTTCCCGTGATCGCACACGCGCGGGGCTCACCCGGACGAACGCGCTTCCCGACGCCGGTCGCGGCCGCCGTCCTCGTCGTCCCAGCCGGCCCCGCGACCACGGTCGGCGTTATCACGGTCCGCGCCGCCACGGTCGGCGTCATACACCTCGTGGTAGAGCAAAGAGTGCACCTGCTCGACATGCGGAATGTCGTCGAATTCCAAGGGCTCTTGCGAAGCCGACTCGATGATCAACGTGCCGGTACCCAGCATTCGGTCGAGCAAGCCGTGCCGAAACCGGACGCTGTTGATCCTGGTCATCGGAATGTCCAGGCCGGTGCGAGTGAGCACACCTTGGCGGACCAGGACACGACGGTCAGTGAGTACGAAATGCGTTGTGTACCAACGCATGAGCGGCGCCAAGGTAAAGCTGACGACAGCAGTCACACCAATGACGGCCAGCACGATCCAACCGACGTTCGCCCAACTCTGGTTCCGGATGAGCGCAGCAAGAAAACCTGCGAGCGCCACCACCAGGAGCAGCACCAACACCGGCACGAGCAGCATCTTCCAGTGCGGATGTCGATGCAGGATCAGCTCCTCGTCGGGGGCGAGGTCGTCCTCCGGATACGCCACAAGACCCTCCTGCATTGGCTCGGGTGCCCACGCTACCGCTCGGGCGCCCGCAGATGGGTGACATCTCCGGCCCCTACCGCGTGCGCGGTTCCGGCTTCGTCGCGGACGAGGAGACGACCGGACTCGTCGATGTCCACGGCGCGACCGGCGAGGGTCCGGTTCAGCGGCAGCGTCACCACCACGTCGCGGCCCAGGGTCGAGCAACGCGCCCGGTAGTCCGCGGCCAGTCCGCTGCGGATCGGGTCCCCGCCGACCCCACGCCACGCATGCTCACGCGTAGCGAGCTCGCGGAGCACCGCCCGCAGGACGGGACCGCGATCGGTGCACGCCGCCGAGGCCAACACCAACGATGTCGCGGTGGGCACAGGCAGCTCGTCGGCGCGCAAGCTGACGTTGAGGCCCAGGCCGATGACGACGACTGGCTCCGGTCCGGTCGAGGCCACCTCGGCGAGAATCCCCCCCAGCTTGCGCCCGTCGATGAGCACGTCGTTAGGCCACTTGAGCGTGACATCCACCTGCGCAACCCGCCGCAGGGCGTCGGCAACCGCCACCCCGGCGAGCAACGGCAACCACCCCAGCTCGGTGAGCGACACGCCGGCGGTGCGCAGCAGCACGGAGAAAGACAACCCGGCACGCGCCGGACTGCTCCAGACGCGGGCGTGGCGGCCCCGGCCTGCGTCCTGGTGCTCGGCGATGAGCACACTGCGGTCTGCCGCACCCGCGCGCGCCGCGGCCATCAGGTCGGCATTGGTGGAGCCGGTGCTGCTCACCACGTCCAACGAGGTCCATTCACCCGCCGGCGCCACCAGCGCAGCGCGTAACGCGGCGGCATCCAGCGGTGGTCGCTCGAGGTCGGTCCACATCGCTGCATCGTCGCACGCGCCGGGATGCTCACGGCTCGCGCAGGGTCGCCCGATAGAGTCCGCGCCATGACCAGTGTGACGGAGCAAGCGCCCGCGGAAGCGCCCGAGGCAGCAACCCCAGACATCCACACCACTGCGGGCAAGCTCGCCGACTACCACGAGCGCGAGAAGGCTGCGATCCATGCCGGCTCGGCCAAGGCGGCGGAGAAGGCCCACGACATGGGCAAGATGACCGCTCGCGAACGCATCGAGGCCCTGCTGGACCCCGGTTCCTTCGTCGAGCTGGACGCGCTGGCCCGGCACCGTTCGACCAACTTCGGAATGGAGCGCAACCGCCCTTTCGGAGATGGCGTGGTCACCGGGTACGGCACCATCGACGGGCGCGAGATCTGTCTGTTCAGCCAGGACGCCACGGTGTTCGGTGGCAGTCTCGGCGAGGTGTACGGCGAGAAGATCGTCAAGGTGATGGACCTGGCGATCAAGACCGGACGCCCGCTGGTCGGCATCAACGAGGGTGCCGGTGCCCGCATCCAGGAGGGCGTGGCCTCGCTCGGTCTTTACGGCGAGATCTTTCTGCGCAACGTGCACGCCTCGGGGGTGATCCCACAGATCTCGTTGATCATGGGCCCCTGCGCCGGCGGGCACGTCTACTCCCCCGCACTCACCGACTTCATCGTCATGGTCGACAAGACGAGCCAGATGTTCATCACCGGACCCGACGTGATCAAGACGGTGACCGGCGAGGACGTCACCATGGAGGACCTGGGCGGCGCGCACACGCACAACTCGAAGTCCGGTGTCGCGCACTACATGGGTGCCGACGAGCAGGATGCGCTGGATTACGTCAAAGAGCTGCTCAGCTACCTGCCGAGCAACAACCTCTCCGAGGCGCCGCGCGTCGACACACCGCCGGTCACCGAGGGTTCCGTCGCGGACAACCTGACCGAGGCCGACATCGAGTTGGACACGCTGATCCCGGACTCGGCGAACCAGCCCTACGACATGCACGAGGTGATCTCCCGGGTCGTCGACGACGGCGAGTTCCTCGAGGTGCAGCAGCTCTGGGCACCGAACATCCTCATCGGCTACGCCAGGGTGGAGGGCCGCAGCGTCGGTGTCGTCGCCAACCAGCCCACCCAGTTCGCCGGATGCTTGGACATTCACGCCTCGGAGAAGGCAGCCCGCTTCGTCCGCACCTGCGACGCGTTCAACGTCCCGGTGCTGACCTTCGTCGACGTCCCCGGCTTCCTGCCCGGCACCGAGCAGGAGTACGACGGCATCATCCGGCGCGGCGCCAAGCTGATTTACGCGTACGCCGAGGCGACTGTGCCCAAGGTCACCGTGATCACCCGTAAGGCCTACGGCGGTGCCTACGACGTGATGGGCTCCAAGCACCTGGGTGCGGACGTCAACCTGTCCTGGCCGACGGGGCAGATCGCGGTCATCGGCGCCTCCGGTGCGGTCGGCATCGTGCACCGTCGCAAGTTGGCGGCGGCCAAGGATGCGGGCGAGGACGTCGAGGCCCTGCGCCTGGAGCTGCAGCAGGAGTACGAGGACACCCTGGTGAACCCCTACATCGGCGCTGAGCGCGGGTACGTGGACGCGGTGATCCAGCCCTCACACACCCGTGGCCAGGTGGCTCGTGCGCTACAGCTCCTGCAGAGCAAACGCCAGACCTTGCCGCCGAAGAAGCACGGAAACATCCCGCTATGAGCGAGCAACCCGAGCCGTTCCTCAAGGTGCTGCGCGGCGAGCCCACCGACGCAGAGCTCGCCGCGCTGGTGACCGTACTCGCGTCGGCCGGCAGTCCTCCCGAAACTCCGGCCGGGCCGCGATCGCTGTGGGGCGACCCGGCTCTGCAGCTACGCAGCGCGGCGATGCCCTCCTCCGGCGCGTGGACGTCCGCGATCGGTTACCGCTGAGCGTGCAGTTCGTCCTGGCCTCGGCCTCGCCGGCGCGTTTGTCGGTGCTGCAGGCCGCCGGGGTGCGGCCGGTGGTGCAGGTGTCCACTGTGGACGAGGATGCGCTGATCGCCTCTGCCGGTTCGGTGCCGCCTGGAGAGCTGGTCACGGAGCTGGCCCGCGCCAAGGCTGCCGATGTGTGCGCGGCCTTTGCTGATGCGGTGGTTGTGGGGTGTGACTCCATGCTGCACATCAACGGCGCACTCGTCGGCAAGCCGCACACCGTCGACGTCGCCCGCGAACGGTGGGCAGCGATGGCCGGCAACAGCGCCGAACTGCTCACCGGCCATTGCGTGCTCCGCGTCCGCGACGGCGCTGTGCTCGCCGAGGCCACCGGCGTCGGGCGCACCGTGGTGAACTTCGCCAGCCCCTCGCCTGACGAGCTTGCGGCCTACTTGGCTTCCGGTGAGCCCCTGCAGGTCGCTGGTGCCTTCACTTTGGACGGGCTCGGCGGTTGGTTCGTCGAGGGCATCGAGGGTGACCCGTCCAGCGTCGTGGGCATCGGTCTCCCGCTGCTGCGCCGGCTGCTGGCGCAGGTGGACGTCCCGGTACACACCCTGTGGGCGACATCCGCCGCAGCATCTGACTAGATCGCTGTGGGCCTGCGCCGGAACCCGCCGACACCTCATGCGGCGACGAACTGAACCTGGACCTGCCGGTGATGAGCCGCCCGCGACCGCACCAGCAAGGACCTGCTCGAGGTCAAGCCGCGCAAGTGATCCGGCTACACCTTCTACAACTGCTCGCAGTACACGCTGCCCTCCCTCACCGGTGACAGCGCTAACGTCAAGGCCAACATGCTGTCCTACATCGACGGATTCAGCGACAACACCCGCGACGTGTTCACCCGCTTCGGCTTCGAGGAGCAGATCCAACGGCTCGACGAGGCCAACGCCCTCTACCTGGTGCTGCAGAGCTTCACCGCCATTGGCGGATGCGTGGATCGACCACAGCAAGACCCGGATCGGCTACCGCGTGCAAAGAAGTACTACGAGGGCGCGCGCCTGACCGAGGCCAGCGACCTGAACCTCGTCTTCGACCAGTGGGACAAGCTGGAGGCCGTCGGCGTGTTCAGCGACGTCGACGTGCAGGCGACGGCGCAGGCGTACTTCGGCTCCGGACGAGTCGAACCGTTGCAAGGCAAGCTCTCTTCGGCTCTGTTGCCGGTGAAGGACCGCTTCAACACTGCCTACGTACGTGCGGTCGGCGAAGCGGACTCCGGTGAGGTGGACCGCCTGGACACCTTCCGCCGCGACCTCCGCACGCTCGTCAACACGTACGACTTCCTCTCCGCGATCGTCGACTACGACGACATCGAGCTGGAGAAGCGGGCAATGTTCGCGCGGATGCTGGCCGAGGTGCTCAAGGACTCCCAGCGCCACGACCCGTCGATCGACCTCTCCGACGTCACCCTCACCCACCACGCACTGCACAAGCAGACGGACCCGGAGCTGGACCTCACCAAGGGCGACGCCGCCGGGCTGGCCTCGGTCCTGAAGGCAGGGTCACGCGGGACGTACGAGGCCGTGTTGGTGCCCTGGGACGAGGTGATGAACCAGATCAACACGCTGTTCGACGGTGACGGCCTCAGCGACGGCGATCAGGTGTCCGCAGTGGAGAGCGTGATGCGCAAGATGCTGGAGAGCCACGACCTGCGCGCCCAAGCGCGGGCGAACAACTAAGACGACTTCTTCGTCGGACCCGACCTCTGGTACGCGCTGCAGGAGATCATCGTCGAGACCGGGGATCAGCACCAGACGGGCATCGAACGCCTGGCCGCCGACCGCTCACGCCAGCAGATCCTCGACCTCCTCCCGATGATGCCGCTGTGGGAGAGACCCTGCGCCAATCCGCCTGAGCGTTAGAGAGGCACTCCACGGTCGTCGTTGCGCGTGCCGGACGACCGCAGAGTGTCTCTCAGCGCCGATAGCTAAGGAGCGGTCAGCGGGGTGAAGGCGGACGGTGCCACCCGGACCACTTTCCCGGCTCCCGGACCGGCAAGAGAGAACGCAGTGGAGTACAGCGCCCCGTCGTGGAACGTGATGCCCAGCGGCAGCGGCACCGCGGCGGCCGACTGCGTACCCCCGGGAGCGATCTTCACGATCCGCCCGGGCGGCGGACCCTGAGCCGGTGGGCCGGAGCTTTGGGACGCACTGTAAGTAACCTCGGTGACGTAGACAGAACCATCGTCGCCGACGGTGACGCCCGTCGGACCGTCCAGGCCGGTGATGGTCCGCTGCAGGGCCCCGTTGCGTGGATCGAGGACGTATACCCGGCCCTCGCCGCGTTTACCGCTGGTGAACGCGCTGACGTAGAGCTTGCCGTCCGGTCCGAACGCCAACCCGGTCGGCACCGAGTCGCAACCCACGGTCGCCAGGCTGTTGTTTGCCAGTCCCGCACAGGTACCGGTGTTCACCGTCGGGGGCACGAACAACGTGCGCACGTTGCCGAAGAAGTCAACCGTGAGTACGTCGTTCGCCCCGCCGTCAGCGATGTAGGCGTCGTCGAAGAAGCCCCGCTTGAGTACCCGGAACGGGTTGGACAGCGCATCCAGTGGGGCGTGCGTCACCGGATCGAATTGCAACTGCCCGTCTGGGTTGTGCGCGAGCTCGTAGGCGGTCAGGTCGGCGATCTTGTGCGGCGGCCCGAACAGGTTCGCCGCATACAGCGACGCCGGGTCAGGACTGCCGGCCGGCGGCGGGGGCGGCGGCGGGCCCATCGGGTCCGGCTCGGGCGAACCGGTGACGAACAGGAGCTGTCCGAACGGCGACGTTGCGCTGGCGATGCCGGATAGGTTGCCCACGATCGGCAGGCTGAAGCCGAGGGCAGGAATGGCCGCGGTGATCTGGGCACCGCCATTCTCGGCGACGAACATCAGTCCGAGCGTGCCGAACTGGACGTCGTAAGGATTATTCAGCCCGGAGAGCACCACAGTCACCGGATCGACCGGTTGAGCCTGCGCGGTCGGCGCCGACACCACGGCCATCGTCGTGGCCGCCGCAGCGACGCACACCCCGACCCGCTTCGCTACCAAAGCCAGTCGATACATAACGCAACTCCAATCTCACTCGGCGTGAAGTGGATGTAAGGTTCAGTGCAAATGTAACGTACGTCACAGATTCGTTAAGATCAACCCATGGCGGAGATCACCCGCGTTCGGAACGGTCTGCGCCCCGCCGTGGCACCGCAGCCGCCGTTGTGGCAACGTCGACAACCCCGCAGGACTCGCCGTCACCAGGAGGTAGCTGTGCCCCTCGCCCCGGAACAGAACTCGGACTTCGCCGACTACGCCCACCCGGAGCGGCTGGTCTCGACGGGCTGGGTAGCCGAACACCTCGGCGAGCCGGGCTTGGTGGTCGTCGAGTCCGATGAGGACGTGCTGCTCTACGACAGCGGCCACATCCCCGGCTCGGTCAAGGTCGACTGGCACACCGAGCTCAACGACACCGTCACCCGGGACTACGTGGACGGCGCCGGCTTCGCCAAGTTGATGGCGGCCAAGGGAATCAGTCGTGAAGACACCGTGGTGATCTACGGCGACAAGAGCAACTGGTGGGCCGCCTACGCGCTGTGGGTGTTCACCCTGTTCGGCCATCCTGACGTCCGGCTGATGGACGGCGGACGCAACCTCTGGCAGGCCGAGGGCCGGGAACTGACCCGCGACAAGGCCGAGGTGACCCCTGCCGAGTACCCCGTCGTGGAGCGCTCCGACGAGGCCATCCGGGCCTTCAAGGACGACGTGCTGGGTAACCTCGGCCGCTTTCCGCTGATCGACGTCCGCTCGGTGCCCGAGTACACCGGTGAGCGCACCCATATGCCCGACTACCCGCAAGAGGGCACCCTGCGCGGCGGCCACATCCCCACCGCGGCCAGCGTGCCCTGGGGCAAGGCTGCGGCCGAGGACGGCCGCTTCCGCAGCCGCGCCGAGCTCGAGGCGCTCTACCAGGACGAAGCCGGCCTGAAGCCGGACGACGCCGTGATTGCCTACTGCCGCATCGGTGAGCGCTCCAGCCACACCTGGTTCGCCCTGACCCACCTGCTGGGTTACCAGAACGTACGCAACTACGACGGCTCGTGGACCGAGTGGGGCAACGCCGTGCGCGTGCCCATCGTCACGGGCACCGACAGGGGCGAGGTGCCCGGGCGGTGACGCTGCCCAGTGGCCTCACCGAGATCATCGAGGACTTCGAGGCGGTGGAGGGCCAGGACAAGCTCGAGCTGCTGCTGGAACTCAGCGACGAGCTACCCGCTCTGCCACCGCAGCTGGCCGAGCACCCGGAACTGCTCGAGCCGGTTCCCGAGTGCCAGACCCCGCTGTTCCTGTCCGTAGATGCGGCCGACGCCGAGCATGTGCACCTGTACTTCTCCGCACCGCCGGAGTCGCCCACCACCCGAGGGTTCGCCTCGATCCTGCACCATGGCCTCGACGGGCAGAGCAGACAGACCATTCTTGATGTGCCGGAAGACTTCTACGATGCGTTCGGGTTGGCCGAGATCGTGAGTCCGTTGCGGCTGCGTGGGCTGTCGGCAATGCTCGGCCGAATCAAGCGGCAGGTCCGCGTAGCAAATCAGTCCTGAAAGGACACTCGATGCGTGCAGTCCAGATCACCCGGCTCGACGGTCCGGAGGCCGTGGAGGTCGTCGACGTCGACGAGCCGCAGCCCGACGCCGGGCAGATCAGCGTGGACGTCCGCGCCGCGGGGGTCGCCTTTCCGGATGCACTGCAGACCCGCGGGCTGTACCAATACAAGCCCGACCCGCCGTTCACGCCGGGCAGTGAGGTTGCCGGCATCGTCCGCTCCGCACCCGAGGGCAGCGGGTTCGCCGTCGGCGACCGCGTGGTCGGGCTAACCGGCATGGGTGGGGGCATGGCCGACGTGGTCAACTTGCCCCCCGACCTCACTTTCGGCCTGCCCGATGCGGTCTCTCTGACTGCGGGTGCCGGGCTGCTGTTCAACGACCTCACCGTCCACTTCGCCCTCACCCTGCGCGGAAGGCTGGGACAGGGCGAGACGGTGCTGGTGCACGGCGCCGCAGGCGGGATCGGCACCTCGACGCTGCGGATGGCCGGCCTGCTCGGCGCCGGTCGCACCATCGCCGTAGTGAGCACCGAGGCCAAGGCGGAGAAGGCCCGACAGGCCGGCGCGACCGACGTGGTGCTGGTCGACGGTTGGCTGCAGCAGGTCCGCGAGCTCACCGACGGTCGCGGTGTCGATGTCGTGCTCGACCCCGTCGGCGGCGACAGGTTCACCGACAGTATTCGCAGCCTCGCGCCATCCGGCCGGCTCGTGGTGGTCGGCTTCACCGGCGGAGAGATCCCCACCGTCCGGGTCAACCGACTACTACTGAACAACGTGGACGTGGTCGGGGCCGGCTGGGGCGCGTGGTTCACGACCCACCCCGGCTACG
>JALYVL010000270.1 GCA_030853285.1 Actinomycetota bacterium
CCACGTTGGTCGCCGAGTAGTCGCCAACGAACAGCGACCGGGACGCATCCACCAGGTACACCAGCGGGTTGACGCGGCTCAGGTTGTGCAGCCACGTCGGCGCCAACGACATCGGCAGGAACACCCCCGACAGCAGCAGCAGCGGCAGCGAGACGCCCTGGACGAACGGGGCAAATGCGTCCTCGTCCTTGAGGATGATGCCCATCGAGTACGACGCCCCGGAGATCCCCAGTGCCAGCACGCACACCAGGACCAGTGTGACGATCACCCCGACCCACGAGGGCTGCAGGCCGAACGGGATGGCGACCAGCACCAAGATCACAGCCTGCACCCCGATGGTCACGACGTTGCTCAGCGTCCGTCCCAGTAGCAGGGATACCCGCGGCGCGGGCGTCACCCGTTGCCGGTCAAGGACGCCTTCCCGCACTTCCTGGATGATGCCGAACCCCGCGAAGCCGGCGCCGAAGATGGCCAGCTGCAACAACAGCCCCGGCACGAACAGCGACCACGACGCGGAGCCGCCGAGACCACCCGCGCGGACATTGGTCAGCAGCGGGCCGAACAGCACGAGGTAGAGGATCGGCTGGGTCAGTCCGAAGAAGACCCAAACCGGGTTGCGCAACAGCAGTCGCATCTGTCGGGTGAACACGATCATCGTCGTGTCGAGCATGAATCTCACGGCGAGACTCCTTCAAGTAGGTGCAACCGGGTCACGCGGCGTCGCCATCGCGCAGCGAGCGCCCGGTGAGGGTCAGAAAGACGGTGTCCAGGGTCGGGCGCGCCACGGTGACCGAGCGCAGCGGCAGGTTCGCCGCGTCCAAGGCCCGCAGCAGCGGCGCGACGGCGACATCGCCGCGCTCCACGGTCAGATGCAGCAACTCACCCTCCACGGTGACGTCCCGGACCTCGACCGCACCGCGTCCGACCCGCTCGGCGTCCGCGAGGTCGCCGTCGATGCTGAGCGTGATGATGTCCCCCGAGACCTGCGCCTTCAGCGCGTCCGGGGTGTCGTCGGCCACGATCTGGCCGTGATCCATCACCAGTATCCGGTCGGCCAACGCGTCGGCCTCCTCCAGATAGTGGGTGGTGATGACGACCGTCACACCGAGCTCGTCCCGGAGCCCGCGGATGTGCTGCCACAGGTTGGCGCGGCTCTGCGGGTCGAGGCCGGTGCTCGGCTCGTCGAGAAACACCAGGGTCGGCGAGTGGACGAGACCGATCGCGACGTCGAAGCGACGGCGTTGACCGCCCGAGAGCTCCGAGAGCGCTCGACCTCCCAGCTCGCCGAGATCGAGGCGCGGCAACAGATCGGCGACCCGCGTGGCGGCGTCGGCCCGCGACAGTCCCTGCAATCTGCCCTGGGTGATGAGCTCCTCGCCGACCCGTGATCCGGGTGCCGGGGTCGCGCCGACCTGAGCCACGTAGCCGATCCGCCTGCGCACGTCCCGAGCCTGGGTTCGAAGGTCCACCCCGGCCACGGTGGCCGTACCCGCCGTGGGTGACAACAGCGTCGTCAGCATGCGCAGCGTCGTGGTCTTACCCGCACCGTTCGGGCCGAGCAGACCGACGATCTCCCCCGGCGCCACGTCGAGATCCAGCGGTGCCACGGCCTCGACGACGCCGGTCTTGGTCTTGAACGTGCGGGACAGTCCGCGCGCATGAATCATGTCGGAGGTTTCCTTCGCTGTTCGGATCACCAGAAGTATTCAACCTTGACTAAATACTGTCAACTATTTGTCCGCTCGATTCCGCGGCCCGGACCGACCTCCAGCCATCCGGCCTCACCGGCAAGCGTGTACGCACCCTCGTTCAGCCGTTGCCGAAAATCGATCGCCCACCCGATTTCTGCGCGCGTCTTGGCCTGGAGCAACAGGAGGCCCTCGCGGGCATGGTCGGGGATGTCCCCGTCCCGCCCCGTGGCGCCCGGCGAAATCGTCGCCCGGAGGAACTCCGACTGACTGTCCCGGCTGCGTAGTTGCTCGATGCGGCTGCTCACTGCGGCGAGCAGCTCGGTCCGCGACATGGCCGGAAACATGCACAGGGCGGCGATTAACGGCTCCACCGCTTGCTCCAGACCCCACCACGCGGTTCGGAGCAGGTTGTGGAACTCCTTGTCGCCCTCGCCGGTCAGCTCGTACGTTGTCCGCTCCGGGCGCGCGCCCGCACGCTCGTGCCCCACCGCAGAGATCAGCCCGTCCCGCTCCAGCGTTTTCAGTGCGGAGTAGATCGAGCCGGGCTTCACGTTGGCGACGTCTTCCAAGTGCCAGGACAGCAGCTCGCGGCGCACGTCATAGCCATGCACTGGTTGCGCGAAACGGACTACGCCGAGAACAAGGAGTCGGGTGGCAGACACACTCATATTGTAGTCAAACTGGACTACCGGTGCGCCAGTGTCGCATGACGGTTAGATCAGCTCGGCAGCAGGATGCAGCTCCTCCTCGTGCAGCGCGGCATCGCGGGCCAACGCAACCGTCGCCACCACCATCGCCACCACCGAGATCGCCAGGCCGAGGACCCCTGGACCGCCCACAGCCAGGTGCTCACCCAGCACCGCAATGCCGATCGTCACGGCCACCAAGGGCTCCAGGACGATCATGGTCGGCACCGATACCTGCAGCGCCCCGGCATGAAACGCCGACTGCTGCAGTATCGTCGCCGCCAGGGCTACCACCGCGAGCACATAGGGCGTTGGCGTGCTGAGCAGGTGCAGCACGCCGCCGTGGGCCAACCGAAGCACCGCGGCTTTGGTGAGCACCGCGACCACCGCGAAGAGCACCGCGACCGCCACGGCCAGCAACACCGCGCGGCGGCGACCGGCCTGCCGCGCGGCGCCGAGCACGCACAGCACCACCAACGGCACAGCCACCCCAGCCACTGCCGCCCAGGCGGGACCAGGCGGACGCGCGTGGCCGGGCCGCGGGTTGCCCACCACCACAAACGCGGCGATGGAGACGGTCAACACCACCGCCCACATCCATTCGCTGCGGGTGACGCGACGATGAGACAGCCGTGCACTCAGCGGAAGGGCAAACAGCAATGAGGACACCAGCACCGGTTGCACCAGCAGCAACGAACCCTTACTCAATGCCAGTGCCTGGAACATGTAGCCGCCGACTGCCACCGCCGTGCCCGCCCACCACAGCGGCTGCCGGACCAACGCCGTGGCCATGGCGCTGCTCACGCTGTGCTCTTCGGGCACTCCCATGGTGGAC
>JALYVL010000271.1 GCA_030853285.1 Actinomycetota bacterium
AGTCGAAGGTCCGCAAGAAGCCCGCGCTCGCGGGGCCGACCAACCGCCGAACTCCGATGAAGGTGAAGGCTGGACCGTCCAACCCGATCTACGTGGCGGTCATGCTCGGACTGATGCTCGCCGGCCTGGTCTGGCTGGTGGTCAACTACCTGGCCGTGGACAAGATCAGCTGGATGAGCAGCCTCGGTCCGTGGAACTTCGCCATCGGCTTTGGGCTGATGGTGGTCGGGCTGCTGATGACCATGCGCTGGCGCTGACCAACCACCTGTCACGGCACCATCTCGTACCCAGAGCACCTGACGCGAGAAGTTCTCGCGTCAGGTGCTCACCTCACGTTCACCCGCAGGTCAACGCAATGACACCCGTGTGATTCATCCCCAGTGTGCACAACTCCTGTGGATAACTTCCGGCGGGCTACAGGCGCTCAAGGATGGTCGCGTTGGCCATGCCGCCGCCCTCACACATCGTCTGCAAGCCGTACCGGCCGCCACTGCGCTGCAGGTGGTGCACCAGCGTCGTCATCAGTCGAGCACCGGACCCGCCAAGCGGGTGGCCCAAGGCGATGGCCCCGCCGCAGGGGTTGACCCGGTCCAGCTTCGCGCCGGTCTCCGCGAGCCAGGCCATCGGCACCGACGCGAACGCCTCATTGACCTCGAACGCGTCGATGTCGTCAATCCCCAGACCCGCCCGCTTCAGAACGGCGTCCGTCGCCGGGATGGGTCCGCTGAGCATCATGACCGGGTCTGCCCCGACCACGGCGGTGGTGTGCACCCTGGCCAGCGGTGTGAGCCCCAGCTCGGCGGCCTTCTCCGAGGTGGTGACCAGCACGGCCGCCGCCCCGTCGGAGATCTGCGAGGCGTTTCCCGCGGTGACCACGCCGTCGGGCAGAAACGGGGTCTTCAGCCCGGCGAGCTTCTCCACGGTGGAGCCCCGACGAATACCCTCGTCCAGCGCCAGCTCGCCACCGTCCACGGCGACCGGGGTAATTTCCTCGACGAAGGCACCGTCGTCCTGCGCCGCCGCGGCAAGCTCGTGTGAGCGCACGGCGTACTCGTCCAGCTGGGTGCGCGAGAGGCCCCACTTCTGCGCCATCAGCTCGGCACCCACGCCCTGGTTGAACACGCCGTTGAAACCCTCGCCCTGCAGCGCGTCGGCGTAACGGTCGCGCGCCTGTCCGAAGGGGAAACCCGCCCCGGTACCCACGGACGAGCCCATCGGCACCCGCGACATCATCTCCACACCGCCGGCCACCACCACATCCTGCTGTCCGGACACCACCGACGCCGCCGCGGTGTGCACGGTCTGTTGCGAGGACCCGCACTGGCGGTCCAGGGTGAAGGCGGGAATCGACTCCGGCCACCCCGCGGCGAGCACAGCGTTGCGCCCCACGTTCATCGACTGCTCACCCACCTGGCCGACGCAGCCCCAGTGCACGTCGTCGATCACGGAGGCGTCGATGCCCGCCCGCTGCACCAGCGCCTTCAGCACGTGGGCGGAGAGGTCGACGGCATGCACTCCACTGAGGCCGCCACCACGCTTACCCACCGGGGTACGAACCGCTACACAGATCACCGCGTCACGCATTGTTGCTCCAGTTCTCATTCTTTGTTGACGAGTCTCATCAGCGATGCTAGATGCCATGCCCGACGCAAGCATCACCGTGCACGCCTGGGGGCCCAAGATTGCGCTGCTGGTGCTGGCCGCCGCAGGTGGTGTTGCGCTGGCAGCACTCGCGGTGCTCAGCGGCGATCCGGCCGGTCGGCTGCTGCTCGGGCTGGCGGCTGCGGGTCTGCTGCTCAGCGCTGCGGTGGGTACGTTGGCCCGACCGCGGCTGGCGGCCGACAGCCACGGCATGACGGTGCGTGGTGTGACCGGCAGGCGCCGGGTGGCCTGGTCGCAGCTGACCCAGTGGGAGGTGGCCGCGCATCACCGGCTCGGCCGGAAAGTACCGGTGCTCGAGTTGACGGTGCTCCAGCATGATCATGAGGCGCTGTTGCTGTTCAGCACGCTCGACTTGGGCGCCGACCCGGTGGACGTGCTCGCTGTGCTTCGCCGGGTGCGGCAGGGCTAGAGCCCGATCTGGGAGCGCAGCACCAAGGCCCGGACCGCCACTACACCCACGGCTACCACGCTCAACGTCACCAACGCTCCCACCTGCACCGCCACTGCTCGACCTCGCGGCGCGTAGACCAGCGCGGCGGTGGCCAGGGCACCGAACAGCAGTCCACCGAGATGCCCGACCAGCGAGAGACCCGGCACGGTGAACGAGATCACCACGTTGAGCGCGATGACGGTCATTGCCGGGGCCAGGCTGCGCTTGAGGCGGAGTAGCACCACCACCAGCCCGCCCATCAACCCGAAGATTGCTCCGGAGGCGCCGGCGGTACCCGTGCTGGGCCCTGCGAAAAGCATGACCGAAGCGGAGCCGCCGAGCAGCGACACCGCATACACGGCGAGGTAACGACCGCGGCCCAGCACCGTTTCGATGTCCCGGCCGAGGATGTACAACGCGAGCATGTTCATCAGCAGGTGCACCGGACCGTAGTGCAGGAACCCGCTGCCGATCACCCGCCACCAGCCGCCCTCGGCGACACCGTAGGGCCAGAGCACGAACTCTCCGAACAACGACGAGGTCTGGTTGTACATCAGGCTTCCGGCGGCAGCCACCGTCACCAAAAAGACGAGCACGTTGACGGCGATGAGGCCGTAGGTGACCACCGGCGGCGCCTGGCTGGGCCTGGCCCCGGTGACGGTCGCGGCCTGGCGCACGTCCTTGTTGCCCTGGGCCAGGCATTGCACGCAGTGGAAACCGACCGGCGCCTCCCGTAGGCATTCCGGACACGCCGACCGACCGCACCGGCTACAGCGCAGCCCCGTGGACCGGTCGGGGTGGCGGAAGCACACCGCAGCGGACTGCGTCTGGGGTGGTCCGGGTGTGCTCATCGACGCGGAGGAGTCAGTTCTGCTCGATGGTCACGCGCTCGATCACCACGTCCTCGGCCGGGCGGTCGCTGCGGTCCACGGCGGTCGTGCCGATCGCGTCGACCACCTTGCGCGACTCGTCGTCGGCCACCTCACCGAAGATGGTGTGCTTGCGGTTGAGGTGCGGGGTCTTGGCCGTGGTGATGAAGAACTGCGAGCCGTTGGTACCCGGTCCGGCGTTGGCCATCGCCAACAAGTAGATGCGGTCGAACTGCAGCTCGGGGTGGAAC
>JALYVL010000272.1 GCA_030853285.1 Actinomycetota bacterium
TCGGATGTCTGCCGTCATGCCGGGACCAGCACGACGACGAGAACTGTTATTCCCGATGTGCGCGTGCTCAGCGCGTAGGTGTCGGTGATGCCGGCGTGGCGGGAGCCGGCGTGGCGGATGCGGGCTTCCCCACCGCGATCCGGGTTGCCGCGACGGTGTTCCCGTTCTTCACGCCCGTGATGACGACCTGCTTGCCCACCGTAAAGTCGCTACGAACGGCGGGTGCCTTTTCGGTGCCGTACTTCGTGTCCCCACCGACGGTGACGCTGACCGCGCCGTCGTTTGTGGTCTGTACGGTCCAGGCGTCCCCGTTGATGGCGGTGATCGGCCCCTGCACGGAGGGCGCTTTGCTCTTCGCCGTCTTGGTCTTCCCCGACTTGGCGGCACCCTTGCTCGGCGGCGCCGGTGCGGCCGTCGAGGACTGCGCCACCGGAGCAGATGGCGCCGCCGAGGTGTGCCCCCATGCGTAGCCTCCACCCAGCGCGGCGGCGACGATGAGCGCGGCGACCAGGATCAGACCGGTACGGGTGGAACGTCTGCGGTTCATGTTCTCGAAGGTAGGTACCGTTTGTGAATGCTGGGTGTGGGCGCTCTGAGGCTTCTCTGAAATCCACGTTCGAGCTGCCCGATAGTCTGCCGCCATGCGAAAGGTCTCACGATGAACCCCGTCGATGCGCTGATGGGACCGATCGAGTGGCTGGGTTCGTCCGTGCAGAACGGTCTCGAGGTGCTGCGGCTCGGTGGCTTGGAGACCGAGGAGGAGTCCGCACCCTACGAGGTGGTCGCCGAGCGGCGGAACTTCCGGCTGCGACGGTACTTCGCCGGTGACACCGACGCCACGCGCCCGGCTGTGCTGTTGGTTCCCCCGATGATGCTGGACGCCGGGGTGTTCGACGTCGCCCCGAACTCCAGCGGCGTGACGATATTGAACGAATTGGGTGTCGACGCCTGGGTGGTGGACTTCGGTGCACCCGACCGCGAGGAAGGCGGCCTGGAGCGCAACCTCACCGACCACGTCGTCGCGGTCAGCGAAGCCATCGACATCGCGCGCGAGACCCTCGGCCACGACGTGTCGATCGGCGGCTATTCGCAGGGAGGCATGTTCTGCTACCAGGTCGCGGCCTACCGGCGCAGCAAGGGTCTGGTCAGTGTGATCACCTTCGGCAGCCCGGTGGATACCCGCATCGTGCTGGAACGTTTCGGCATCCCCCAGGACATCGGGCTGCGCGGCGCTGCGTTCCTGGCCGACCACGTGTTCAACCGCCAAGCCGTGCCCGGATGGCTCTCCAGCGCCGGATTCCGTCTGCTGGACCCCGTGAAATCCATCCGCTCCCGCGTCGAGTTCGTGCTGGCGCTACACGACCGCGAGGCCCTGCTGCCGCGCGAGCGTCAGCGCCGGTTCCTGGGGGGCGAGGGCTTCATCGCCTGGTCGGGCCCCGCAGTGGCGGAGCTGCTCAGCCAGTTCGTGGTGCACAACCGGATGATGGAGGGCGGCTTCGTCATCGGCGAGGAGTCGGTGACCCTCGCCGACATCACCTGTCCCATCTTTGCCGTGGTCGGCACCGTGGACTCCATCGCCCCCGCCGATGCCGTGCGGCCCCTTGGTCGCGCCGCCCCTCAGGCGGAGGTCTTCGAGATGGCCATCCGGGCCGGGCACTTCGGACTGGTGGTGGGCTCGGTGTCGACCGACACCACCTGGCCGACGGTGGCGGGCTGGCTGCACTGGCGGGCCGGCTCGGGCCCGCGACCAGAACTGGTGCGGGACCTCGGCGAAACCGCCTCGAACCAGACTCGGACCAGCTCCGCGTTGACCCAGAGTGTCAGTCTGGTGGCCGACGTCGGGGTGGGTGCGTCGCGGTCCGTCGTGGCGGCGGCGGCGCAGAGCGCGCGCACGGTGGTCAGCTTGGCAGGAGAGGCGTTCTGGCAACTGCCACGGCTCACCCGGATGGAGCAGATCAACGCCCGCACGCGCATTTCCCTGGCTTCGCTGCTCGATGAGCAGGCGAAGCGGGCGAGCGAGGGCGTCTGCTTCCTGTTCGAGGGGCGCGCGCACACGCATGGCAAGGTCAAGAACCGCATCGACAACATCGTGCGCGGGTTGCTGAGCGTAGGCGTGCACCAAGGCGAGCACGTGGGCGTGCTGATGGCCACGCGACCCAGCGCCTTCACCGTGCTCGCCGCGCTGAACCGACTGGGTGCGGTGGCCGTGCTGCTCCGACCCGATGGAGACACCCCCCGGGAGGCCGAGCTGGGTCAGATCAAGAAGGTGATCACCGGCCCGGAGCTCGCCGCGCATGCCGTCGAGGCAAACATCGGGCAGGTCTACGTCCTTGGCGGTGGCTCCCAGGACCGCGAGCTGCCGCACGTCACCGACATGGAGCGGATCGACCCGGCAAAGGTCACCATGCCGTCGTGGTATCGGCCGAATTTGGGGCGGGCAAGCGACCTGGCGTTCATCTTGTTCACCGGCAGCGCCGAGCGGACCCGTCCGCGGCGGATCACGAACCATCGGTGGGCGCTGTCGGCCTTCGGCACCGCGACCTCGGCGTCGCTGTCGCCGGCCGACACCCTGTTCTGCATCACGCCGCTGCACCACCCCTCCGGCCTGATGACCAGTCTGGGTGGTGCGGTGGCCGGGGGTGCCCGAATCGCGTTCACCACCGGCTTCGACGCCACCACCTTTTGGGACGAGGTGCGCCGCTACGGCGTGACCGCCGTCTCCTACACCTGGACCATGCTGCACGCGCTGCTGCTGGCGCCGGTCCGTCCCGCGGAGCTGCACCACCCGGTGCGGCTGTTCCTTGGCTCGGGGGCACCACGCGGACTGAGCCGCCGGCTCACCGAACGCTTCGCGCCGGCCAAGCTCGTCGAGTTCTACGCCACCACCGAGGGCGACGCGATCCTGGTCAACCTCACCGGGTCCAAGCCCGGCTCGAAGGGACGGGCACTACCCGGCAACACCCGCGTGCGCCTCGCCGCGTACGACGTCGACCGCAGGCACTTTATCGAAGATGACCGGGGATTCGCCCGCGCGTGCGGGGCCGAGGAGGTCGGCATGCTGCTGGCACGAGCGGACAATGCGCTGGACGCGGTGATCGGCAGCCCGCTGCGCGGGGTCTTCGCCCGCGAGGACGCCTGGCATGCAACGGGCGACCTGTTCTGGATAGACGCCGACGGCGACCATTGGCTGGTC
>JALYVL010000273.1 GCA_030853285.1 Actinomycetota bacterium
CAAGCCGTGAGGCCCAGCTCCCCGGGGCCGGACAGCAGCGGGTGACGGGGCAGCACACGCACGGTGTACCCGGCGGCCCCGGAGTGCGGCAAGGGGATGTGTAGCTCGAAGGCCTCCGCGCCTGATCCGTCGCCCGCGCCGCCGACGTGCACCATGTCCACGATCCGCAGATCGCGCAGCTCGTCGTCCGAGCCGACGCGGCCCAGGACCGCTTGCACCAGTACGTCCGCCACGGACAGCCCGGCCAGTTCCACCGTGGCGTGCAGCGTCATCTCCGCGCCGATCACAGGGGCATCAGGCAGCCCGGAAGCATCGACTCTGGCCACCCGCACCCGCGGCCACGCGGTCTCCACGGTGTGGCGGTAGCGGGCCAGCTCGTGCGCGCCGCGGAATCCGTCGCGGTCGAGCTGCTGAGCCGCGGCGGCCGCAGGCTGGTAGGCCCCGAGCACGTACTCGCGCACCATCCGGGAGGCGAGCACCTGCGGCGCCAGCTCACGCAGGGTGTGCCGCACCATCTCCACCCACCGCGCCGGGACACCGTCGGCCCCCCGGTCGTAGTAGCGCGGCAGCACCGCACGCTCGAGCAGCTCGTACATTCCCGTGGCCTCGAGGTCGTCGCGCCGTTGCTCGTCGAGCACGCCGTCCGCAGTGGGAATCGCCCAGCCGTTCTCCCCGTCGAACATTTCGTCCCACCACCCGTCGCGGATCGAGAGGTTGAGTCCACCGTTCAGCGCCGACTTCATGCCCGAGGTCCCACAGGCCTCCAACGGACGGAGCGGGTTGTTCAACCACACGTCGCAGCCCCAGTACAGATAGCGGGCCATGGACATGTCGTAGTCGGGCAGGAACACGATGCGGTGACGGACATCGCGCTCATCGGCGAAGCGGACAATCTGCTGAATGAGGGCCTTGCCGCCGTCGTCGGCCGGATGGCTCTTTCCGGCGATGACCAGCTGCACCGGTCGCGCAGGATCGAGCAACATCGCGCGCAGGCGTTCGGGATCACGCAGCATCAGCGTCAACCGCTTATAGGTCGGCACCCGGCGGGCGAAGCCCACGGTGAGCACCTGCGGATCGAACACGCCGGAGGTCCACCCCAGCTCGGACTCGGTCGCCCCCCGCTCCCGCCACGAGGCCTTGACCCGCCTGCGGACCTCCTCGACCAGTTGCCCGCGAAGGTGCGTCCGCATGTTCCACAGCTGCTCAGCAGGAACCTCGTTCAGGACGTCCCACGGTGTCCCGCCCGGCGCGGCGACCAGTGCCGCCGAGACGCGGTCGGGTCCGACCAGCCGTTCGGCGAGCTCGAACCATTCCCTCGCCGCCCACGTGGGCGCGTGCACCCCGTTGGTGACCGAGCCGATCGGCACCTCGGCGGAGTCGAACCCCGGCCAGAGCTCGGCGAACATCTCGCGGCTCACCTCGCCGTGCAGCTTGGACACCCCGTTGGCGCGCTGGGCCAGCCGCAACCCCATGTGTGCCATGTTGAACATCTGCGGGTCGACCTCCGCGCCCAACGCGAGGATGCGCTCCAGGGGCAGCCCCGGCAGCAGTGCGGAGTCCACGTCCTGCCCGCCGAAGTAGTGCCGCACCAGGTCGAGCGGGAAGCGGTCGATGCCGGCAGGCACCGGGGTATGCGTGGTGAACACCGTGCCCGCGCGCACCGCGGTGAGCGCGGTGTCGAAGTCCAGCCGGGCTTCGGTGACCAGCTCGCGGATGCGCTCCAGGCCCAGGTAGCCGGCGTGGCCCTCATTCGTGTGGAAGACCTCGGGTTGCGGGCGGCCCATCGCGTCGCAGTAGGCCCGCACGGCACGCACCCCGCCGATGCCGGCCAAGATCTCCTGCTTGATCCGGTGGTCCTGGTCCCCGCCGTAGAGCCGGTCGGTCACCGCTCGAAGCTCCGGGTCGTTCTCCCCGATGTCGGAATCCAGCAGCAGCAGCGGCACCCGTCCGACCTGCGCGATCCACACCCGCGCCAGCAGCACGCGATCGCCCGGCATCGCTACGTGCACCAACACCGGCGCGTCGTCGGCCCCGGTGAGCAGCTGCAACGGCAGACCCTGCGGATCCAGGGACGGGTAGTGCTCGAGCTGCCAGCCCTCGGCGGACAACGACTGGCGGAAATAGCCCGAGCGGTAGAGCAGTCCCACGGCCACCAGCGGTACGCCGAGGTCGGAGGCCTCCTTGAGGTGGTCTCCCGCCAACACCCCGAGGCCGCCGGAGTAGTTGGGCAGCACCTCGCTGACGCCGAACTCCATCGAGAAGTACGCGACGCCGCTCGGCAACGCCTGCTCCTGCTCCTGGTACCACCGCGGTTGATCGAGGTAGCGATGCAATTCGGAGGCGAGTGCGTCCAGCCGTGTGGTAAATCCCTCATCTTCGGCCAACTCGTCCAGGCGGTCCCCGGGCACGTCACCGAGTAGCCGCACCGGATCGCGGCGACACGCCTCCCACCGGACGGGGTCGATCTCCGCGAAGAGATCCTGGGTCGGTGGATGCCATGACCAGCGCAGGTTCATCGACAGTTGCCCCAGCGCGGCCAGCCGCGCGGGAAGGTGGGCTCGGACGGTGAATCGGCGAAGGGCTTTCACAGCCGGGAACGATACCGAGAACATCGCGGATCCCTGGGCTAGCGCTGCGCGCCGCTGCCCGGCAGGGTAGGTGGCGCACCCGCACTGATCATCCCTGCTGGACGGAGCGAACAACGTGACTGGTCGGCTCGGCATCGACGACGTGGCACCCGTGGTTGCGTGCGGTCGCCATCCGGCCAAGGCGGTGGTGGGCGAGGTCATTCCGATCGCGGCGACGGTGTGGCGGGAGGGGCACGACGCCGTGGCGGCCACCGTGGTGTGGCGCGGCCCCGGCGCCGGGGCCGCCATGCAGGTGGCCATGGCGGAGGGGCCTGAGCCGGACCGTTTCCACGCCCTGCTCCGCGCCGACGTCCCAGGCCTGTGGACCTTCCGCGTGGACGCGTGGAGCGATCCGATCGCCACCTGGCGCCACGCCGTCAACGCGAAGGTCGGCGTCGGGCAGAGTGCCGCCGAGCTGGCCAACGACCTGGAGATCGGCGCCGCGTTGCTCATCGATGCCTCGCGCAAGGTGAGCCGGACCGGACGCGATCGTGTCCTGCACGCTGCGCAGGCGCTCCGCAGCGAGGCGTCGGTCGCCGAGCGGATCGCTCCCGCGTTCTCCGCGG
>JALYVL010000274.1 GCA_030853285.1 Actinomycetota bacterium
CAATCGCTCCGCGCCGTAGTGCGCACCGAGGCCGCCGGTGAACAATCCGTAGCCGTAGGCGACGTGCACCCGGTCGGTGGAACGCACCCCCGCCGCACGCAGCGAGCGGGCGACCAGGTTCGCCCAGGTGTCGATGTCCTTCGCGGTGTAGCCGACCACCGTGGGCCGCCCGGTCGTTCCCGAGGAGGCGTGGATGCGCGACACCTGCTCGCGGGGCACGGCGAACATCCCGAAGGGGTAGTTGTCCCGCAGATCGGCCTTGGCCGTGAACGGGAAGAGCTTGAGGTCGCTGAGCTCCTTCAGGTCGTCGGGGTGCACACCCTTGGCGGCGAACGCCCTCCGGTAGTGCGGCACGTTGTCATACGCGTGCTGCAGCGACCACCGCAGCCGGGTCAGCTGCAGTGCGGCGATCTCGTCGCGCGAGGCAAGCTCGATGGGCTCGGGAACGTCCATATCACGCGTCATAGTCGACCGTAACGGTGTCGCTGGTCGGAAAGGATTGGCAGGTCAACACGAAGCCGGCTGCAACTTCGGCCTTTTCGAGGGCGTAGTTACGGCGCATGTCCACGTCCCCGGCGGTCACCTTGGCCCGGCAGGTGCCGCACACCCCGCCCTTGCAGGCGAACGGAAGGTCGTCGCGCGACTCCTGCGCCGAGTCCAATACTGGCTTCGTCCGGGAGAGCTCGAGGGTGGTGGATCGACCGTCGAGGATGACGGTGACCTCGCTGGTCGGCCCCTCGGCCGCGGCCTCGGTGTGCTGCACGGGCTCCGGCGGGATGTCCTCGACGTAGAACAGCTCCTGGTGCACCCGCTCCTCGGCCACGCCGAACTCGTCGAGCACCCGTTGCGCCTCGGTGACCATGCCGAAGGGGCCGCAGAGCCAGAAGTGGTCCACCTGGTCCACGGGGACCAGGGTCTGCAGTAGCAGTCGCACCCGGTCACCGTCGAGCCGCCCGGTGAACAGATCGACACCGCGGGGCTCGCGGGACAGCACGTGCACCAGCTCCAATCTCGCGCCGTAGGTGTCCTTCAGGTCGGCCAGCTCCTCGGCGAACATCACCGAGTTGGTCCGCCGGTTGCCGTAGAACACCGTGACGTGAGAGTCCGGATTGGCCAGCAGCGAGGCGGCGATGGAGAGCACCGGGGTGATGCCCGAGCCGGCGGCGATGAACACGTGCCGACCGGCTACGGCGGGATCAGCGGTGAACGTGCCGGACGGCGGTTGGACATCGACCTCGTCCCCCACCCGGACGTCGCGGACGAGCCAGGTGGAGAAAACTCCATCGGGCACCTCGCGGATGCCGACCCGGGGTTGCGCGCCTGCCGGCGCACAAATGGAGTACGAGCGGCGCTGATCTCGGCCGTCGACGACCTTGCGCAGGGTCAGCGACTGGCCGGGGCGGAAGTCGAACTCTTGGTGCAGCCCATCGGGGATGTCGAAGGTCACGGCAGTGGCATCCGCACACAGGCGCTCGACGTGCGCGACCCGTAGCGGGTGGAAGTCCTTGGTGCGCACTGGTCAGATCTCCTTCACGTGGTCGAACGGCTCGGCGCAGTCCAGGCAACGGTGCAGCGACTTGCACGAGGTGGACCCGAACTCCGAGGTGAGCTCGGTGTTGGCGGACCCGCACTGCGGGCAGTCCAGCAGCGGGCGGGGCGGGCTGAGCGTGAGCGCAACGGGGCCGGCCGGGCGCGTGGCGTCGTGGCTGGGCGGTGAGATTCCGTGCTCGGCCAGCTTCCGCCGGCCTGCGGGGCTGATCCAGTCCGAGCTCCAGGCGGGCTGCAGCACGGTGCGAATGTCGACGTCGCCGAAACCATTTGCGCCCAGGCGGTGGCGGAGGTCATCCCGCATGGTCGCCATCGCGGGACAACCGGAGTACGTCGGCGTGATCGTGACGACGACGGTGCCCCCGTGGTCATACACGTCGCGGAGCACGCCGAGATCGGCCAAAGTGAGCATCGGCATCTCCGGGTCGGTCACCGTCGCGGCAACCTCCCGGGCCCGGTCTATTGTGGACAGCGGGGCGGTGGTCATCAGCTCACCACCGTCCCGTCGGGTGGGCGCGGGCTACGCTCTGCATCTCCGCGAGGAGCAAACCCATCGCCTCGGTGTGCACCCCGGCCCGACCGGCGCGCCCGGCTACCGAGGTGGCCGTCGGGCCCGTCGGCTGGGGCAGTTGCGCAGCGTGAAAGACCTGGGTGAGCACGGAGTCGAACTCCGCGCGCAGCGCGGCCGGGTCGACACCGGCCCCCGCGGCGGCGATGCGGCGCTCGACGGGATGCACCTCGAACAGCTCGGCGACGAACGGCCATACCCGGGCGATCCCCGCCTCGATCCGCCGCCGCGACTCCGCGGTGCCACCGGCGAGGGTGACCAACCAGCGAGCGGCGTAATCCCGGTGGTAGGTGACCTCCTTGACGCCCTTGGCGGCGACCGCAGCGAGCACCGAATCCCGCGACTCCCGTAGCTGCTGCAGCAGCGCGAGCCGGTAGGTGGCGAACACCAGCAGCCGCACGATGGAGCGGGCGAAGTCACCGTTGTCCAGTTCGACCAGTCGCACATTGCGGAAGGCCGGCTCGTCCCGGAAAAACGCCAGCGCGTCCTCCGCAGGTACCGGGGAACCCTCGGGCAGCGCGGGTACCACGGTGGGGTCCGCCGCGGCCGCCCGGGCCAGCAGCAACCGCGCCTGCCCGAGGAGGTCGAGGCCGATGTTGGCCAGCGCCACCTCCTCTTCCAGCTCCGGCGCCCGCGTGCTCCACTGCGCCAGGCGCTGGGCGGTGATCAGCGCGTCGTCGCCGAGCATCAGGCAGTAAGCCGCGAGGTCCGCGCCGTCGATGCCCTCGGCCAGCGTGGTGTCCACCCCGGCCAGGGGGTCGTCGAAGCTGGTGCCGAACGCCCACTGATCGTGGGTGTCGGCCTCGACCAAGCCGTCGTAAGCAGAGTCGTGCGTCGTCATATCGCTTCTCCTCCGGGGCGCCTCCCTCACATGTGCGGGACGTTGTCCGGGATCTCATAAAAAGTGGGATGGCGGTAAACCTTGTCGCCGCTGGGCGCGAAGTACGGGTCCTTCTCCGCTGGGCTCGAGGCGACGATGGCGTTGGAGGGGATCACCCAGATGCTCACGCCCTCGTTGCGGCGGGTGTAGACGTCCCGCGCATGGCGCGAGGC
>JALYVL010000275.1 GCA_030853285.1 Actinomycetota bacterium
CGGTGGGGTTCCCCGCGGTGGTGGTGGCACCGCTGGCCGACCACGACCGCCGCGCGATGGCGCTCGCCGCCGACGTCGACGGCTCCGGTGCGGCGGTACTGGCGGCACTCGGCACGCTGGCCCGGGCCTCCGTCGGGGCGTTGCCGCACCTGCGGATCATCGGCGTCACCGGCTCCTCCGGCAAGACCTCCACCAAGGACCTGTTGGCCGCGGTGCTCGCACCGCTCGGCGAGGTTGTCGCGCCCCCGGGCTCGTTCAACAACGAACTCGGCCATCCGTATACCGCCCTGCGGGCCGGCGAGAACACCCGCAATCTGGTGCTGGAGCTCTCGGCTCGCGGGGAGGGACATATCGCGGCGCTGTGTGCGATCGCCCCGCCCCAGATCGGCGTCGTGCTCAATGTCGGGACCGCGCACCTCGGCGAGTTCGGATCGCGGGAGGCCATCGCCCGCGCCAAGGGGGAGCTGGTGGCGGCGTTGCCGGACGCGTCCGCCGGGGGTGTGGCGGTGCTGAACGCCGACGACCCCCTGGTGGCGGCCATGGCGGAGCGGACAACGGCCCGGGTGGTGTTGGTCGGCACCGGTGCGCGCGCCCAGGTCCGGGCCACCGACATCACCCTCGACGAGCAGGCCCGGCCCCGCTTCACGCTGCGCACCCCGCAGGGCAGTGCCGAGGTTGCGCTGGCCGTGCACGGTGAGCACAACGTCGGCAACGCACTGGCCGCCGCGGCGGTGGCGCTGGAGAGCGGTGCCACCGTGGCGCAGATCGCCGAGTCGCTGGGCGCCGCGCGGGCGGCCTCGGTCCGCAGGATGGACGTGCGCACCAGGGCCGACGGGGTCACCGTCATCAACGACTCCTACAACGCCAACCCCGACTCCGTGCGTGCGGCGCTCAAAGCCCTGGCCAGCTTGGCGCGGGGCGCAGGCCAGCCGCGACGTTCCTGGGCGGTGCTCGGTGAGATGGCCGAGCTGGGAGCTGACGCAACCGCGGCCCACGACGCGATCGGCAGGCTGGTGGTGCGGCTGGACATCAGTCGCCTCCTCGTCGTCGGCGCGGCCGCGCGGGCCATGCACACCGGTGCCGTGCAGGAGGGTTCCTGGGGTGATGAGTCGGTGCTGGTTGCAGATGGCGAAGCCGCGGTGGCCATACTTCGTCGCGAGTTGCAGCCCGGCGATGTGGTGTTGGTCAAGGCGTCGCAGTCGGTCGGACTGTGGCGGCTGGCCGAGGCGCTGCTGACGGACGAGGAGGTGGCGGGGTGAGGCAGATCATCATCGCCGCAGCCATCGCGCTAGCGGTCTCGATCCTGCTCACCCCCTACCTCATCAAAGTGTTCTCCGGGCAAGGTTTCGGTCAGGAGATCCGCCAGGACGGCCCGGCGAGCCACCAGGCCAAGCGGGGCACTCCGACCATGGGCGGGGTGGCGATCATCGCGGCGCTCTGGGTCGGTTACTGGGGCTCGCACGCCGTCGGCATGTTGTTCAACGCGGACGGCCCTTCGGTGTCGGCGCTCCTCGTTCTCGGCCTCACCACCGTGCTCGGCGGGGTCGGGTTTCTCGACGATTTCATCAAGATCCGCAAGCAGCGCAACCTCGGCTTGAACAAGACGTCGAAGCTCGTTGGTCAGCTGATCGCCGCTGTGGCCTTCGGCATCCTGGCGCTGCGCTTCGCCAACTCCGCGGGGCTGACGCCGGCCACCGCCAAGCTCTCCTTCGTGCGCGACATCGCCACCGTCTCCTTCGGTGTGGTCGGTTTCGTGCTGTTCTGCTACCTGCTGGTGAGTGCCTGGTCCAACGCGGTGAACCTGACCGATGGCTTGGACGGGCTGGCCGCGGGATCGATGGCCATGGTTTTGGGCACCTACGTCATCATCTGCTTCTGGCAGTACCGAAACGCATGCACCATCAGCCCACTGGCGGGGTGCTACCAGGTGCGCGATCCGCTGGACGTGGCGCTCATCGCCGCCGCTGCGGTGGGTGGGTGCATCGGGTTTCTGTGGTGGAACGCCGCGCCCGCCAAAATCTTCATGGGCGATACCGGTTCCCTGGCCCTGGGGGGTCTGCTCGCGGGGTTGAGCATGGTGACCAGCACAGAGCTGCTGGTGGTGGTGCTCGGGGCGCTGTTCGTGATGGAAATCATGTCCGTCGCGATTCAGATCGCCGTGTTCCGCACCAGCCGCCGTCGGGTGTTCCGGATGGCACCGTTTCACCACCACTTCGAATTGGCCGGCTGGGCCGAAACCACCGTGATCATCCGGTTCTGGCTGTTGGCCGCGGTCTCCTGTGCCCTTGGCCTGGCGCTGTTCTACAGCGAGTGGCTCGCGGCGATCGGCCCGTGAGCGCGCCGATCGACGTGCGCGCGCTGCGCGGTCATCGGGTTCTGGTGGCCGGTGGGCGGGTCAGCGGGCTGGCCATCGTGCGAGCGTTGCGACGCCTCGGTGCCGAGGTGGTGGCCACCGACAACAACCCGGCGATGCTGAGTGCCCTCGCCGAGCTGGGCGCCGAGACTCATCTGGACTTGCGCTCGCCTCCCGTCGGTACCGAGCTGGTGGTCACCGTGCCCGGTTTCCGGCCCGACGCCCCGCTCCTGGTGGCTGCCGCAGCCGCGGGCATCCCGGTGTGGGGCGATGTCGAGCTGGCCTGGTGGTGCGACCTGGCCGAGGTGTTCGGCCCGCGGCGACGGTGGTACGTGGTCACGGGCACCAACGGCAAGACCACCACCACGACCATGCTCGACGCCATCCTCCGCGCGGACGGGCGGGCCAGCATCGCCTGCGGCAACATCGGGCGCACGGTGCTCGACGCACTGGTGGCGCAGCCGGCCGCCACCCACCTTGCCGTGGAGCTCTCCTCGTTTCAGCTGTACTGGGCGCCATCCGTTCGGCCCGCGGCCGGTTGTGTACTCAACATCGCCGAGGACCACCTCGACTGGCACGGCAGCCTGCGTGCCTACACCGCGGCCAAGGCGCAAGCGCTCACCGGCGACGTGGCGGTGGTGGGCATGGACGATGGCGCAGCCGCTGCGCTGGCCGCGGTACCCCGCCGGGGCCGCACGGTGGGCTTCCGTCTCGGCGAACCCGCCGCCGGAGAACTCGGCCTGGTCGATGGGACCCTCGTGGACCGCGCTTTCGGTGTCCAGTCCACGGTGCTGGCCCGAGAGTCCGACATCACCC
>JALYVL010000276.1 GCA_030853285.1 Actinomycetota bacterium
GCAGCGGTGTAGCGGTGTGCCGGGACCTCGTCAGACGCTGTGCTCACGACCCTCAGCCTATCGAGCGGCGCGGAGCACATGGCTGTCACGGTCGCCATGAACGTACCTATGAACCCCGCTTCGGTGAGCGTCACCGAGCTCAACCAGAACACCTCGGGGGTGTTGACGCGGGCCAAGCGCGGCGAGCACGTCGCCATCACCGATGAACACTGCGCATCGGCGACCTCGTATCCTCACCGAGTGCCCGATGCCATCCGCGTCACCGTTGCCGTAGCCGCGCTGCTTGCGGCGCTGGCATTGGCAGCGGTGGCGGCCTGCGCCCTCACCGGACATCTTCACCGCAACCGCTGGGCGGGCGTACGGACCCCGGCGACGATGGCCAGCAATGAGGCGTTCCAGCTGGGCAACCGGGTCGCCGCGATACCGACGCTCGCCGCCGCGGCCCCCTTGGTGGTGGCCGCCGTCGCAGCACTCGCGCTGCGTGGCCCAGTGGCGGCGGTGACGGTGCTGCTGTGCCTGGCAGGGACGACGTCGATGGTCGTGGTCGGCGGCCTGCTGGGCAACACAGCCGCGTCCGGCTGCGCGACGGAACGCTGCGCCGACTGCACCGGCTGCGCGCTGATGGAATCCCCATCTGCCCGAGGCGCGCCCCGTCCGCTGCGTAGCGACTGAGTTCCCGCGGGCCCGCCTGCCCGACGACGCCGTGCTGATCACCCCGCACGTCGCCGGCAGCGCCTGCGGCGACGAGGACCGGGCCTGGCGGGTGGCGCGCCAGCAGATCAGCAAAAACCGCGCGGGTCGCAAGCCGACCAATCTCGTTGGCTGAGTGAGGTTGCCAGCCAACCCACAGTTCATCCCCAGATTGAACCCAGGGCCGGGGTATGTTATGGCGTAATGGTTGCACATCACGCGCCCCCCGCAGGAATTCGTGGGCGCAGTCTCGAAATTCTGTACGCGCTGCCCAAGCTGGGTCGACGAACGCCACTCACCACGATCTACCTCGCGGCGCTGGCCGTGGTGGGCTCACTACTCGGCTCACTCGGCACCCACTGGCAGGCGGTCGTCGTCGCCAAGGCGAGCACCAACCTGCACAACCTCGGCCAGTGGCACTTCTCTACGCTCGCCACCAGCGCCTTTGTCATCGACGAGGGACCGGTGTGGTTCACCTGTCTGGGGGTGGGCTGCACCCTGGCCGTCGCGGAACTGGCCTGGGGCGGACGCCGCATGTTCACCACGTTCGTACTCGGCCACCTGGGTGCTACCGCGGTGGTGGCCGTCGGGCTCTGGGTGGGCATTCGCAGCGGATGGCTGCCGGTCACCTGGGAGCTCGCCTCGGACGTGGGGGTCAGCTACGGCGTGGTTGCCGTGCTCAGCGGCCTCGCCTTCAGCGTGCCGCGCGGCTGGCGGCTGGCCTGGTCCGCGGTGTGGATCGCGCTGGCCGCGCAGTCGGTGCTCAGCGAACGCAGTTTCACCTCCGTCGGTCACTGTGTGGCGATCCTGCTCGGGCTGGCCGTCGCGTGGTTGGCGCTGCGTCACCGCGGTGGCGAATCCGCAGCCACCTTCCGCTCACCGCTGGCGCTCGCGCTGCTGGTGGGTGCGGCGCTCTTCGGGCTGTGCATCGTCGGCTGGGGCGATTCCGGGTGGTGGTCGGCACCGGTGGTGGCTGTGGTCGTCGTCCTCGCGGTCAAGGTTCGCCCTTTCCACGCGGGGCTGCTGCACGTCAGTTGCGGTCCACGTCCACCGGATGCGTTGCCAACATCGCCAGCGGCATCGGCTGACGCCGCAGCACCCGGGCCCACACGTCCACCCGTCCCGGCATGACCACATCGCTGGGCAGCGACGGCAGCACGAGCCAGTCCTCCCGGCCCAGCTCGGCGTCCAACTGGCCGGCCGACCAACCCGCGTAGCCGACGAACACCCGAACCCCGCCGAGCAACGACATCACGTCGTCAGGGTTGGCGTCCAGGTCGACCATGACCACCCTGCCCTCCACCGGCCGCAGTCCGGGCACGAGCTCCGCATCGACACCGGGTTGCAACACTCCGAGGCACAGGGCGGAGTCACGCTTGACGGGACCGCCGACGAACAACGCCTGCGGCCGAACCGCGTGCGGCGCCCACGAGGGGAGCACGTTCTGCACAGCGGTGTCGCTCGGACGGTTGAGCACGACGCCCAGACTGCCCTCGCCATTGTGCTCGATGAGGTAGATGACGGTGCGGCGGAAGGTCGGCTCGACCAACTCCGTGGACGACACCAACAGCGCGCCTGCGCGTACGTCCGGAGAAGCCACCCCGTGATCCTGCCACCGCAGGCGGATCGCTGCGTATTCTCGGCGCATGACAGTGCGCGGGCGGTGTCACGCCGTCCGCGCCACTCTGTTGACCAGCCCGGGACTTGGCCGGTTGGTGGCCACGCGCTTTGCCGCGCAGTGGGGTGACGGGTTGTTCCAGGCGGCGCTGGGCAGTGCGGTGCTGTTCAACCCCGAACGCCAGGCCGACCCCGCCGCCGTGGCTGCCGGTCTCGCGGTGCTGCTCCTGCCCTACTCGCTCATCGGTCCCTTCGCCGGGTCCCTGCTGGACCGCTGGTCGCGCAGCCGGGTGCTGGTGTGGGCCAACGCGCTGCGCGCAGTGCTCATCGTGGCGGTCGCCGTGGCAATGGTTAGTGGGGTGCAGGGCGCGGGCTTGTACGTAGGTGCGCTCGCGGTGACCGCCGTCAGCCGCTTTGTGCTCTCCGGCCTCTCCGCGGCGCTGCCGCACGTCACCACCGAGCGACGGGTGGTTGCGGTGAACGCCACGCTGACCACGGCGGGGGCCATGGTCGCGGTCGTCGGCGCGGGCTGCGCGGTCGGTGTCCGGGCCGTGGTGGGCGCTGGTGACGCGGGTTCCGCGCTGACCACCGCCGTCGCGGCACTGGGATCGGTGGGCGCAGCGCTGGTGGCGTTGGGCTTCTCGCGACTGCAGCTCGGTCCGGACGGCGCGAACCACGCCGATGCGGTCCACGTCGTCGCCGCCGGACTGGTGCGCGGCGCGCGGGCGGCATGGCACGCACCGAGCGTGGCGGCGGCGCTGGCCGCGCTGGGTGCGCACCGTATCGCCTTCGGCATCAACACCCTGCTCATCCTGCTGCTCGTGCGCTACTCCTTCACCGGAGTGGGTGGGCTGCAC
>JALYVL010000277.1 GCA_030853285.1 Actinomycetota bacterium
TCAGCACGGCACCCAGGAGCAGAAGGAGTACTACCTGCCCCGAATGGCCACCGGCGAGGTGCGGGGCGCCTTCTCCATGTCCGAGCCCGGGCTCGGGTCCGACGTCGCCGCTATCCGCACCAAGGCAGTCAAGGGTGCCGACGGCGACTACACCGTCAACGGCGCGAAGATGTGGCTGACCAACGGCGGCAGCTCCACGCTCATCGCTGCGCTGGTCAAGACGGACGAAGGGGCGGAGAAGCCCTACCAGAACCTCACCACGTTCCTCATCGAGAAGCCGTCGGGCTTCGGGGAGGTCAAGCCGGGTCTGACCATCCCCGGCAAGCTGGAAAAGATGGGTTACAAGGGCGTGGACACCACGGAGCTGGTGTTCGACGGCTACCAGGCCAAGGCGAGCGACATCCTCGGTGGCGTGCCGGGCAAGGGCTTCGGGCACATGATGGATGGTGTCGAGGTCGGTCGGGTCAACGTCGCCGCGCGTGCCTGCGGCATCTCCATCCGGGCCTTCGAGTTGGCCATCGCCTACGCGCAGCAGCGGGAGACCTTCGGCAAGCCGATCGCCCAGCACCAGGCCATCGCCTTCCAGCTGGCCGAAATGGCCACCAAGGTGGAAGCCAGCCACATGATGATGGTCAACGCCGCGCGGCTGAAGGACATGGGCCAGCGCAATGACGTAGAGGCAGGCATGGCCAAGATGCTGGCCAGCGAGTACTGCGCCGAGGTGACCACGCAGAGCTTTCGCATCCACGGCGGCTACGGGTACTCCAAGGAGTATGAAATCGAGCGGCTCATGCGCGAGGCACCGTTCCTGCTCATCGGCGAGGGCACCAGCGAGATCCAGAAGACGATCATCAGCCGTGGGCTGCTGCGTGAGTACAAGGCGCGCAGCTGAGCTGGGCACGATTGCGGGGCGGCGGGCGTTGCCTTGGTAGGACCTGTACCCAGCCTTTAAGGAGCTGAACTGATGACCAGCCCCCTGTCGAACCCCGCGATGTCGAGTCAAGGCAAGCGCCTCGTCACGCCCACCCCACCCACCGGGTGGCCGATCGGGTCCTACCCGACCTATGCCGAGGCGCAACGAGCGGTGGACTTCCTGTCCGACCGCGAGTTCTCGGTGCAGGACGTCACCATCGTCGGGGTGGACCTGATGCAGGTGGAGCGGGTGCTCGGCCGGCTCACCTGGCGCAAGGTGCTGGGGGCAGGCGCGGTCTCCGGTGCCTGGCTCGGGGTGTTCGTCGGTCTCTTGTTGAGCCTGTTCGGCCAAGGCGGTCTCGCGGGTCCGCTGCTCACCGGAATCGTGGCAGGTGTGGTGTTCGGCGTGATTTCCGGCGCGCTCACCTATGGGGCCACCCGCGGCCAACGCGACTTCTCCTCCAGCATGCAACTGGTGGCCAACCGTTACGACGTGCTCTGCGAGCCGCGCAGTGCCGAGCAGGCTCGCGACCTCCTGGCCAAGCTGTCGATGGAGGGCTGATCCCTGCGTGTCTGACGTTCTCGGTGCGGTCGAGACGCATTTGCGCAGCACGCTCGGGGGCCTCGCTCCGGTGCGCGCCTCGGTCACCTTCGTGGGGACCCCGGCGGTGGACGTGCTGCGCTTCGGCCCTGACGCGGAGCGGGTGGTGCATTACGTGACGCTGGGGTGCTCGCGCCATCCCATGGGCGATCCCGAGGCGATGCTGACCGACGCGGTGCAGGGTCCGCGTGCAGAGTTGGTCCTCGCCGTACGCGGCGGTATCGACGGCGTGTTGCGGTCCATGGCCGTCCTCGCCGCAACGCCCACCGTCGAAGGTCTTGTGCTGCAGGAAGACTCGCTGGTCGATCTGCAGGAGCCGCTGTGGCCCGGTGCGGCCTTCACCGCTGTCGTGCTGCAACCCAGCACCATCCGGGCGTTGGAGCTGGGGGCGGGAATGGATGCGGTGGTGTTCCTGGCGGCGGTGCCGGTCACCGGCACGGAGGCCGCGTGGGTGCGACTGCGGGGCGCTGCGGCGCTACGGGAGGCATGGGCGGAGGCTGGGATCGACGTCCTCGACCCGGGCCGTTCCGCGGTGACCCTGTGAGGGCAGACTGTCCGAGGTGAGTGGGGTAGTGCGCCCTGCGGGACGATCTGGAGGCCAACGGTGCAGTTCGGTCGGTACTACGAGGAGTTCGAGGTCGGCGCGGTGTACAAGCACTGGCCAGGAAAGACGGTCACCGAGTACGACGACCACCTGTTCTGCCTCATCACGATGAACCACCACCCGCTGCACCTGGACGCCAACTACGCCGAGGAGACCACCGACTTCGGCAAGAACGTGGTGGTCGGCAACTACATCTACTCGTTGCTGCTGGGTATGAGTGTCGCCGACGTCAGCGGCAAGGCGATCGCCAACCTCGAGGTGGAATCGCTTCGGCACGTCAAGCCGACCTTCCACGGTGACACCATCTACGGCGAGACCGAGGTGCTGGACAAGACCCCATCGAAGTCCAAAGACGACCGGGGCGTGGTGTACGTGGAGACCAAGGGCTACAAGCAAGACGGCACTGTGGTGTGCGTGTTCCGCCGCAAGGTGATGGTGCCCAAGGTGTCCTACGGCCAGGCGCGCGGGGGCGAGCAGCCCGGCCGACCGGAGCCGAAGGCATAACAACGCCTGTGCGCATTGACCTGCACTGTCACTCGAGCACATCCGACGGCACCGACACCCCCGCCGAGTTGGTCGAGGCCGCACCAATCGCCGGCCTCGACGTACTGGCCATCACCGACCACGACACCACCGCCGGCTGGTCCGAGGCAGTGCAGGCGTTACCCCGAGGCGTGGCGCTGGTACGCGGGATGGAGTTGTCCTGCGAGGCAGTGTCTTCCTCCGGTGGGCGGGTGCCGGTGCACCTGTTGGGCTATCTCTTCGACCCCGTGCACCCGCCGTTGGCCGCTGAGCTTGCGCGGTTGCAGGGAGAACGGAGTCGGCGGTTGCGCGTCATGGCCGAGCGAATGGCCGCCGACGGTCTCCCGATCGATCCGGCGGCCGTGCTCGCCAACGCTGGTCCGTCCGCGGGGCGACCACACCTCGGGCGCGCTCTCGTCGAGGCCGGGGTGGTGCCGACGGTGGGAGCTGCCTTCGAGCACCTGCTCTCCAGCCGCGGCGGCTACTACGTGCACAAGGAGGACGTCCCG
>JALYVL010000278.1 GCA_030853285.1 Actinomycetota bacterium
GCGCTCAGCAGCGCGTTGAGGCGGGTGTGCAGGCTGTCGACGTCGCCAACCACAGCGGCCGTGGGCAGTGTCTGGATCAACTGGCGAACGGCGTGCTGCGTCTGTTTCGCGTCGCCGGTACCGGACTCGAGACGCTTCTCCAGCACGGTCACCTCGGTGGCCAGATCGTCGAAGCGGCGCCCGAAGTGGGTAAGGCCCTCGGCCGGCTCGCCCGCCTGCCAGGAGCCGACTTGGCGTTCGCCGTCACCGGTACGCAGCCACACCCCGCCGTCACTGTCGACGCGGCCGTACGCGGCCGGGTTGCTGGCGGGAGCGGCGGGCACCGGTGGCGCGACGCGGGCGCGCGGGACTCCGGGCTTGGGCGCACCGGGCTTCGGTGCGCCTGGCTTCGGTGCGGCGGCCGGTGCGGGTGCGATTGCCGGGTCGGATGTCGTGGAGTTGTCGGTCATGGTCGCCTCATCCCGCCGCGCGTCACGGCTGCCCACTGCTGCCCCGGCCGTGCACCGGTGCTGGCCGCCATTCAAACAGGTATTGCCCGCGGTGAGAACCGAGATGGCTGCCGGCGTGCACTACCCTAGGCCTCCGTGCTCACTGCCGTGGTGTTTCTCCCGACCCCACCGTTGCTGATACCCCAGCTGGCCGGCCGAGGGGCGACCGCAACCCAGGAGCTGAGAGACGCCTGTCTGCGTGCCGTCGGACCGCTCGCCGAGCTTCGCGGGGCGTGGACGGCGATCGGCACGGACGACGACGGGCTGCAGCTCGGCCCCACAGCGAGCGGAAGCTGGCAACCCTACGGTGCTGATGTGCAGGTGGCCTTGGGACCGGACGCTGCCGAGCCCGCGGAGCTGCCACTGCCTGCGTTGGTGGCGGGATGGCTTCGGGGCTGTGCTGCCCCCACCGCGTCGATCCGCATGCAGCTCTATCGCGGCGACACCACACCAGAGGGCTGCGTCGCGCTCGGGCACGCGCTGGCTGATGATCCGAGGCCGCAGGCGTTGCTGGTGCTCGGCGACGGCTGCACCACGCTCACGGAGAAGGCCCCTGGTGCCTACGACGGGCGGGCAGCCGCAATGCAGGAACAGATCGACCACGCACTATCCACTGTGGACAGATCTGCCGTTGCCGGGCTCGACCCGCAGCTGTGCCGCGAGCTCGGAGTCTCCGGACGCGTTCCCTGGCAGATCGCGGCCGCCGCTGTGGGGGCGGGTTGGCACGGCGAGTCGCTGCATTCCAGCGCGCCGTACGGCGTCGGCTACCAGGTCGCGGTGTGGCGACGGTGACCCGGCCGATCGCGGTGGTCGGCCCCACCGCGACCGGAAAATCTGCTTTGGCCCTACAGCTGGCGCAGGCGCTCGACGGTGAGGTGATCAACGCCGACGCCATGCAGCTGTACCACGGGATGGATATCGGAACCGCAAAGACGCCGGTGCCGCAGCGGGGTGGGGTGCCCCACCATCAGCTCGATGTTCTCGAGGTCACCGCGACCGCCAGCGTGGCCCGCTACCAGCGCGCTGCGCGCCGTGATGTCGAAGCCGTACTCGCAAGTGGCCACACCCCGATCATCGTCGGGGGCTCCGGGCTCTACGTCCAGGCGTTGCTTGATGAGCTGTCGTTTCCCGCCACCGACGCGGCGGTGCGCGCGCGGTGGGAGTCGGAGCTGGCGACGCGCGGGGTGTCCGCGTTGCATCTCGAGCTGGCGGCGGTCGATCCCGCGGCGGCGCGGAACATCCTGCCTTCCGACGGTCGCCGCATCGTCCGGGCCCTGGAGGTGGTGGAGCTGACCGGGCAGCCGTTCAGCGCGTCCGCCCCGACGGTGGGACAGCCGCGGTGGGGCACCGTCCTCATTGGACTGGATCGGAACACCGCTGAACTCGACGCGCGGATCGAGGCCCGATCGGCCGCCATGTTCGTGGGCGGACTCCCCGCAGAAGTGCAGGCATTGGTCGAGGTCGGTCTCCGTGACGGGGTGACGGCGCGGCGGGCCCTGGGCTACGCGCAGGTGCTGGCAGCGTTTGACGGGGTTCACGACCTTGCGCAGGCGCAACGGGCGACCGCGGCGGGTACCCGCCGCTATGTGCGTAGGCAACGGTCGTGGTTTCGGCGCGACCGCCGGGTGCAGTGGTTCGATGCGGCGCACCCACAGCTCAGCAAGCTGGTGCGCGCCACGGTGGAGACGGCGTCGACCTAGGATTCGGATGTGAGCGACACGGCGCGGAGCTCCGGCGGTGTGCAGTCGGTGCAGCGATCCTTCGCCGTGCTCGAGCAGCTGGCCGACTGCGGCGGCCGGGCGACGCTGCGCGAGCTGGCGCTGCGCTCCGGGCTGCCTGCGCCCACCGTGCACCGCATCGTGCGCACACTGCTCGAGGACGGCTACATTCGCCAGGAGCCGTCCCGCGCCTACGCGCTGGGTCCGCGGCTGGTCCGGCTCGGCGACTCCGCAGGGCGAGTGCTGGGCGCCTGGGTGCAGCCGGCTCTCGTAGCGTTGGTGGAGGCCACCGGGGAGACCGCGAACATGGCCATGCTCGACGGTGACCGGGTGATCTACCTTGCGCAGGCCCCGTCGAAGCACTCCATGCGCATGTTCACCGAGGTCGGCCGCCGGGTGCATGTGCACTGCACCGCCGTCGGCAAGGCGCTGGCCGCACACCTGCCCGAGGCCGAGCTGCGGGAGCTGCTCGGCCGGACGGGAATGCCTGCGCAGACCTCGCACACCCTCACGGAGGTCGACGCGCTGATGCGTGATCTCGCCGCCGTACGCACACAGCAGTTCGCCACCGACGAGCAGGAGCAGGAGCTCGGGGTGCGGTGCATCGCCGTGCCGGTGCTCCAAGCCCAGGTGCGGGTCGCGCTCTCGGTGTCCGGCCCCGTCGCCCGTTTCACCCCCGAGGTCCGGGACGAGGTGGTTCCGGCCATGCTGCGAGCGGCCGAGCAACTCGCCGATGCCTTACGCATCCCGGGCTCCGATCAGGGCAGCATCCAGGACAGCACCGGGGTGGACTGGAGGTAGACCAACACACACATCAGCAGCAGGAAGGCGATGCTCCAGCCGAAGACCTTGCGGAACAGCTCCCCCTCCTTGCCCGCCATGCCTGCGGCGGCGGCGCCGATAGCGAGGTTCTGGGG
>JALYVL010000279.1 GCA_030853285.1 Actinomycetota bacterium
GCGTTGGGCAGGGTCTGGCGCAGTGCGCGGTAGGCGTCGGTGAGGTAGCGCAGCACCAGACCCTCGGTGCGGCTGAGGCCGTAGTGGCTGACGAACTCGGTGAACGTCATCGAGCGTTCCACCATGTCCCGCACCACCGACTTGGGTGAGAGCGCGAACTCGCTGACCCAGGGATGCCCGGCGCGGTAGGTCTCGAAGGCCGGAAACAGCAGTTCCTCGGCCAGCGGTTTCGGCCAGCTGATCTCCTCGAGCAGCTCCATCCGCTCCTCGTACTCGATGCCCTCGGCCTTCATGGCCCCGATGGCCTCGCCGCGGGCCGCGTGCTCCTGCGCCCGCAGCACCTGTCGCGGATCCTCCAGTGTGGACTCGATCACCGAGACGGCGTCCAGGGCGTAGCCGGGGGAGTCGCGGTCCAGCAGCTCCAGTGCGGCCAGGGCGAACGGGGACAGCGGTTGGTTGAGCGCGAAGTCGCGCTGCAGATCCACGGTGAGCGCCACGCTGCGGCCGTGCTGGTCGGGTTCGGGCAGCACCCGCACGATGCCTGCGTTGCGCAGGCCCCGGTACAGCGCGATGGCGGCCAGGGCGTGTTTGCGCTGCGCCGCTGGACTTTCGTGGTTGTCGGTCAGCAGGCTGCGCATGGCGGCGAAGGCGTCACCGGGACGGCTGATCACGTTGAGCAGCATGGAATTGTTGACGGTGAACTTTGACGTCAGCTGCTCGGGGTCGGCGGCCACCAGCCGGTCGAAAGTGGGCCTGCCCCAGGACACGAAGCCCTCCGGGGCCTTCTTGCGCTGCACCCGCTTCAGCTTCTTCGGGTCGTCGCCGGCCTTGGCCACCAGGCGGGCGTTCTCCACGTCGTGCTCCGGCGCCTGCACCACGACGGTGCCCAGGGTGTCGAACCCGGCGCGGCCCGCACGCCCGGCGATCTGGTGGAACTCCCGAGCCCGCAGGTGCCGGGTGCGCACCCCGTCGTACTTGGTCAGCCCGGTGAACAGCACGGTGCGGATGGGGACGTTGATGCCCACGCCCAAGGTGTCGGTGCCGCAGATGACCTTGAGCAGCCCGGCCTGAGCCAGGCGTTCCACCAGCCGCCGGTACTTGGGCAGCATCCCGGCGTGATGCACGCCGACGCCCATCCGCACCAGCCGGCTCAAGGTCTTGCCGAAGCCGGTGGCGAAGCGGAAGTTGCCGATCAGCTCGGCGATGGCGTCTTTCTCCGCCTTGCTGCACAGCTTGACGCTGGTCAGGGCCTGCGCGCGTTCCAGCGCCGAGGCCTGCGTGAAGTGCACGACGTACACCGGCGCCTGGCTGGTGGCCACCAGCTCCTCGATGGTCTCCTGCAGCGGAGTGCTGACGTAGGAGAACATCAGTGGGACAGGGCGTTCGGTGCCGGCCACCACCGCCACCGGCCGTCCGGTACGACGCTGCAGGTCGTCCACGAAAAAGCTGACGTCGCCCAGCGTGGCCGACATCAGCACGAACTGCGCCGCGGGCAGCTCCAGCAGTGGCACCTGCCAGGCCCAGCCCCGATCCGGCTCGGAGTAGAAGTGGAACTCGTCCATCACCACCTGGCCGATGTCGGCGCCGGGTCCTTCCCGCAGCGCCAGGTTGGCCACGATCTCGGCGGTGGCGCAGATGATGGGTGCCGAGGAGTTCACCGCGGCGTCGCCGGTCATCATGCCGACGTTCTCCGCACCGAACACCGCGCACAGCGCGAAGAACTTCTCACTGACCAGCGCCTTGATCGGCGCGGTGTAGAAGCTGCGCTTGCCCTGGGCCATGGCCACGAAGTGCGCGCCAATGGCCACCATCGACTTGCCGGACCCGGTGGGGGTGGCCAGGATGACGTGCGAGCCGGACACGATCTCCAGCACCGCCTCCTCCTGCGCCGGATACAACGTCAACCCCTGCGCCTGCGTCCAGTCGGTGAACGTGGTGAACAGCGAGTCCTCGTCGGGGTCGGACGGCATCAACGCGGTCAACGTCGGCGGGACAGGTGTCGTCATGATGACGCCCATCGTGCCCGCCCCGGCAAGAGTGCGTACGTTAGGGGCCATGGCAGACGAAGCAGTGACCACAGTGGACGCAGGACCGCAGCAGGTGGCACGCCGGGTCACGGTGAACACCGCACCCGCAGACATCTTTGCGCTCGTCGCCGATCCCCGGCGCCACGGCGAGCTGGACGGCTCCGGAACCGTCCGCGACGCCGTCACCGCACCGGCGCAGCTCAGCGAGGGCGCGAAGTTCTCCGTGCGCATGAAGATGTACGGCGTGCCGTACAAGATCACCAGCACGGTGATCGCCTACGAGCCCGACCGGCTGATCGAGTGGCGCCACCCACTGGGACACTCGTGGCGTTACGAGATCGTGGAATCTGCCCCGGGCACCTCGCAGGTGACGGAGACGTTCAACTACTCCACAGCCAAGGCCCCGAAGGCGCTGGAGTTGGTCGGCGTGCCCGCCAAGAACGGCAGCGGGATCGCCCAGACGCTGGAAAAGCTGCGGGAGCGCTTCGCTCGCTGATCCACGGGCTCGACGCCGACGGGTACCTCACGGTCGTCGCCGGCCACGTCCAACGACCGTCTAGTTCCTCTCGGGCGCGCCGGTCGGCGCAAAGGCCGCGGTGAGTTCTGTACAGATTTCGCCCAGGCCCTGCTTCGCCGCAGGGGTGAGCCCGGGAATGGACATGAAGCCGTGCACCGCGTCGACGTAGTCGGTGTGGCGCACGGCGACGCCGGCCTCCCGCAGGGCGTGCGCGTAGCGTCGCCCGTCGTCGCGGATGGGGTCGTGCTCGGCGGTGAGTACGAGCGCAGGCGGTAGACCCGCGAGCGAGGGGGCCAGCAGCGGGGACGCGCGGGGATCCTCGGCGCCGCCTTCCTCCGTGCCCAGGTAGTGCGCGCGGAAGGCGTCGACCGAGGCGCGGGTGAGGATGGGGGCGTTGCCGTTGCTCACCAGGGACGGCGACTGCATCGTCAGGTCCGTGGCCGGGTAGATGAGCACCTGATGGGCCAGCTCGGGTCCGTCGCTGTCTCGGCACAGCTGCGCCATGACGGCGGCGAGGTTACCGCCCGCGCTGTCACCCATCACGGCCAGTGGGCCACCGTCTCG
>JALYVL010000280.1 GCA_030853285.1 Actinomycetota bacterium
GCCCGATCCGCACGCCGGGCCACCGACCAACGGCGCACCGCGCGTGCGGACTCTTACCCAAGTGGTACACCTCGGCGTTGCGGTGATCGCACTGATGGTCGCCCTCGTCATCGGCGCGCACGGCTAAATCGACCTGGATGTCTACCGCGCCGCTTCTGCGGCATTCCTGCACGGGCACCCGTCGCGGCACCCTGGGATTCGGGCAGATCAACATGGTCCTGGTCGCGCTCGTCGTCGCCGACTGCACCGGCGTCATCGCTCGCCGCTTCCGGGGAGTCGGCATCGGCATCGCCGCCGCAATCAAGATCACCCCCGCCGCATTCGGTCTGCTGCTGGTACTGCGCAAGGACTACTCGTCGGCGGTGCGTTCGGCGGGCGCCTTCCTCATGGCCGCCGCAATCGGCGGCGTATTCGCTCCACGCGATTCCAACCTGTTCTGGACGCAGGTGTTCTTCGACACCAACCGGGCCGGCGCACCGTGGTATGGCCCCAACCAGGCCATCACCGGCCCGCTCACCCGCCTTGGCCTGACGGGTACACCCGAGACCCTCGCCTGGATTCTCGGCGCAGTCCTCATCGTCGGTGCTGCGACGTACGCGGCGCGGCAATTCACCCGGACGGGTGAGCACGTCGCTGCGCTCGGGGTCATCGCGCTGGCTTCCCTGCTGGCGGCGCCGTTCGCGGTCTCGCACCACTGGTCCTACGTCATCATCCTGTTGCCGCTGCTCATGGCAGCTCAGTACCGCCGGTGGCGCTACCTGCTGGCCGGCGCAACCATGGTGTTCCTGCTCGGCGCCCAGTGGTACCTGCCGATCGGCGATGACCGCGAGCTGCACTGGACGGTGCTGCAACAAGTGGTCGGCGACAGCGAATGCCTCGTCGGGATCGCACTACTTGTCGGCGCCGTGATCGCGGCCCGCTCACGGGCCCGGGCCGGACCGGCGCCGTTGACCGATGTCACCGCCGTCGAGGCAGGATCGGTCGACGCGACCAGCGCCGCGCGCTGATCCGCCCCGTCCTGCGTCAGTCCCTGGTCGATTCGAGGCGGTCGAGCAGGCTTTCCAGAGACTGCTCGAACTCCTCCGCGGAGTGGTCCTCGGACAGCGCCTGCTGCAGGGCAACCAGCCGCGGGTAAGCGCTGAGGTCCGCGCGCCTGGGGGTGCTCGGGTCGTTCTCCTCGACAGGACCGGTGTCCACTCCCTGCGCGGAGATCTCGAGCAGTAGGTGCCCGAGCAGAAAGCTGGAAAACGCACGGTAGGCGGCGACCGCAGCCGCGTCGCCGAATCCGCACGAGTGCAGTGTGTCGAGGAAGTTTTCCATCCACCGCAGGCTGCGCAACGGCGGCCGCACCCACGGCGCCGCGGGCGGGCGGGTCGCGATCAACGGAAACACCTGCGGATGCTGCAGGGCGATGCCGCGGACGCCGTGCGCCAGGCGTTGCAGGTACTCCTGCCACCCGTTGTCGGCGGACATGTGCACATGCGGGTCGCCGTAGAGTCCGTCGACGACCAACTCCACTATTCCGTCGAGCAGGCTTTCCTTGCCGGGGACGTAACGGTACAGCGACATGGCCTCCACGCCGAGACGCTCGCCGAGCCGTCGCATCGTCAAACCCCGCAGCCCGACCTCGTCCACGAACTCGACCGCGGCCACGAGGATCTGGCGCCGACCCAGGGGCTCGCGGCGGGCACCGAGGGCAGTCGCCCCCGCAGGGCCGCCCGCACCACCCTGCGTTTCATCGTGCACCGGCCCGCGCCTCCCAAGGAGCTCGTTTGACTACGCTACCGCCCGTTCGCGCCGTCCGGCATCCGTTCCTGATGTACTACAGACTATGCACGTCCTCGCCACCGCCGGTCATGTCGACCACGGCAAGTCCACCCTGGTGCGTGCGCTCACCGGGATGGAACCCGACCGGTGGGCGGAGGAACGCCGCCGCGGGATGACGATCGACCTCGGCTTCGCCTGGACGGTGCTGCCCAGCGGGGCCACCGTCGCGTTCGTCGATGTCCCCGGGCACGAGCGGTTTGTCCCCAACATGCTGGCGGGTGTGGGGCCCGTCCCCGCGGCGCTGATGGTGGTCGCCGCCGACGAGGGATGGATGCCCCAGTCCGCCGAGCACCTCGATGCGCTCGATGCGCTCGGTGTGCGGCACGGGCTGCTGGTGATCACCCGCAGCGACCTGATGGACCCGGAGCTGGCCTTGGCCGACGCCCGCGAGCACCTGCTCGGTACCTCGATGCAAGCTGTTGCCGCCGTGTGCGTATCAGGCGCCACCGGTGCCGGGCTGGACGAGTTGCGGGCCGGTATCGACGATGTGGTCAGTACGTTGCCGAAGCCCGACCCTGGCGCCGATGTGCGGCTGTGGATCGACCGGGTGTTCACCATCCGCGGCGCGGGCACGGTCGTCACCGGCACCTTGGCGGCGGGGACGCTGAAGGTGGGCGACGCTCTGCAGCTCGCCACGGACGGACGACGGGTCACGGTGCGGGGCCTGCAGTCGCTCGGTCAACCGGCGAAACGGTTGCCTGCGGTGGCCCGGGTTGCGGTCAACCTGCGGGGCGTCGACCGCGATGAACTGAGCCGGGGTGACGCGCTGCTCTCCCCAGACAGCTGGCGCTGCACCAGCACGGCCGACGTCCGACTCGACGGCGGGGACGTTCCCACGCGTGCGGTGCTGCACATCGGTTCGGCCGCAGTGCCGGTCCGCGCGCGCGGACTTGGCGCCGACACCGCGCGGCTCAGCCTCGCCGTGCCGCTTCCACTACGGATCGGCGACCGCGTTGTCCTGCGCGACCCCGGCGCGAACCACGTCCTCGGTGGTGCGACGGTGCTCGACCCCTTGCCCGCGGCCTTCACCCGGCGCGGGGCAGCTGCCCTGCGGTCGGTGGTGCTCGACAGACTGGACGGGGTGCCTGACGGCGCCGCTGAGCTCGCCCGACGGGGGGTGATGCGCGCGAGCGAGCTGCAGGCCATTGGCGCGCAGATCCCGTCGGGCGTTGCCCGCCAGGGCGACTGGCTGCTGGACGGGGCCGCCGCGCACGCCCGAGCGGCCGAGCTGACGACCGCGGTAGGCGCCCACGCCGCGCAC
>JALYVL010000281.1 GCA_030853285.1 Actinomycetota bacterium
CGCCCGGCCAATACCCACCGCCCGGCCAATACCCACCGCCCGGCCAATACCCGCCCCAGGGTCAGTTCCCGCCTGGCCAGTACCCGCCTGGCCAATACCCGCCTGGCCAGTTCCCGCCACCGAGCAAGCCCTCGCACACCGGGCGAAATGTGGCGATCATTGCCGTTGCGGTCATTGCAGTACTCGCTGTGATCGGCGGAATCGTCGCGTTCGGTCTGTCGAGCAAAAACAGCAACAACGGGAACTCCACCGTGGCGGCGGCACCCACCACTTCCTCAGCCACCCGGACGACCAGCCCACGTTCCTCCAGCGCCTCGAGCCCGACCACGACCGACGCGGGGGATCTGTCGGTCGATGTCAACGTCGGCGACTGCATCTACTTGACGTTGGACGCCAGCGACGAGGCCACCGCAAACCCCGCGAGCTGTGGGAGCACCGCGAACTACAAGGTGATCGCGAAGACCGCCAACAAGACGGACTGCCTCTCCGACATCGACGCCACCTACTACGAGACGAAACAGGGCACCACGCAGGGCGCGCTGTGCCTGGACCTAGACCTTACTGCGGGCAGCTGCTTCGATCTCACCCCCAAGAAGAAGAAGCGTGCGCCCTGTTCCAGCACCGGCGCCGATATCGTGAAGGTGGACCAAGTCCTGCCCGGCACGGTGGACAAGTCCCGTTGCCCGAACCAGGCCATTGTGTACGACACCCAGCGCATGATCGTGTGTCTGACCGAGCAACCCTGACCGGACGTCGGACGCATCACTCAGAAGCGAGGGCCACCGAGGTGATGCGATGCAGTGCAAAGCTGCGGAGTTGGGCCGAGGCGGCGTCAAAGCCCTCCAGCACACCGGTGCCCACGCTCACCGGTTCGACCACCCGCGCACTGGCGACACCCTGGGCGTCGACGTAGCCGATTCGCACGCTTCGCTGAGACCGGACGGCCTGCTGCAGCATCCCCATCGTGGCAATACCGGCCGCGCGGCTGCCGTCGGTCACCACTCTGGGTCCCGGATTCATAGTGGCCGCGTGGTCACCGGCGCGCATGCCGCGGACCACCGCGGCCAGGTGCTCCGCGGTCGGTGGCGTTGGCGACGGTGAGCGTCGACGACCTCGGCGTACCTCCACACGCGCGCCGCGCGGGCGGAGGTCGACCACCATCCCCGCGGGGTCCTCTGCGGCGGGGGAGAAACCTGCCGACCGCAGCCGGTCGAGCACCTCGGCCAAGCCGGCCGCACTGACCGCCACGGTGGGCGCCAACCCGCGCAGGCCGAGCTCCGCAGCGACGGCGGAGGCGAGCACCTCGCTCAGCAGCGCCTCGTCGTCACAGCGCAGAAAGGAGGCGGCGGTGCCTGCGCGCAAGCGGCCGTGCCTTCGGGCGACGTCGTCGATGAGGTAGCTCAACGCCTGCGGCACCGGGGTGCGCGAGCGCTGAGCGAACAGTGCGTGCAACTCGGCGGCGCTGCGCCCCGCGTCGAGCGCGCGCCGTACCGAATCGGCGCTCACCCGGTAGACCGTGGCGGCGCCGGCCGACTCCACGTCGGCGACCAGCGAAATTTCCTGCTCCAGCTCGGCCTGCAGCGGACCGGGAGCGACAACGGTGAGGTCAGCTTGGACCAACACGTGGTCCACCGCAGGGGGTAGTGCGGCGGCCATCGCGGAAGCGGCGTCACCCCCCGCGAGCAACGCACGGCCAGGGCTGCTCAGCGCACCACGACCGAGCAGTCCAAGTGTCGTGCCCTCCTGCACCGTCCACGCGATGAGCTCAGCCCGCATCCGGCCGCCCCAGCGCGGGTGGCGCCATTTGAGTACCTCCTCCAGCTGCTCAACGCGCACAGCCGCTCCGGCCGGTAGCTCGCCCAGCACGGTGAGCACCTGGCGCCGGTCTCGGGGTGCGAGTGTCCGGCGCAACTCATCCGACAACGCAGCGAGCGGCTTGTCCCGGTCGTCCCGGCGGCCGATCAGACCGGGCAGCCGGGGCAGCTCCAGCCACGCACTCGCCAATGGCGCCCACCGCGCGGCTGGTTCCGCAGTCGTCCAAGCATCGACGGCGGCGGTGGGCGTCCACGCGGGATCCGCGGCGTCGTCGGAGGCGATCAGCTCAGCGGCGGCGAGCAGCTCCGCGAGCAGTCCTACCTCGAGCTCCGCCATCCCGGTCTGCTTCGCCAACTTGCGCACCTCGCGGACGCCGAGGCCGCCGGATCGCAACACCGGCGCGGGCGCGACGCCCAGTGCGGCGATCAGTTCCGCGCTGTGCCGCAACAGCTCGAGCGCAGCCCCGGCCGCTGCAGAGTCCACATCGGACTTGTCGACCGTGCGCGGGGTCGTGCGGGGTTCGCTGGGCAGCACCACACCCATCGGGGAGCTGCCGCGTAGCACCGCGCTGACCTGGCTGGGTAGCTCCACGGTGCCTGCGTCCACCGGTAGCAGCAGTCCGGCCGCGAGCAGCTGCTGGACCGGGCGGTCGGGCGGTGTGCCGGGTGCGGCATCCCGGGTGCGGCCGTAGGGCGAGCCCTTGGCCAAGGTGGTGAGCAGCCCGATGCGGGCCTCGTCCAGCTCGGCGAGCAGCGCTGCGACATCGGCGCCGGCCAAGGCCGCAGACGGACGCCCGACCTGGCCGGCGCGGGGAAGCACCTCCTGGGCCGCAGGCATCACCAGCACACCGGGTACGTCGTCGTCCGGGCCCCACACCAAGGCCCGCGCGCGCAGCACGTCCAACGTTGCGGCGATGCGCTCGGCAGGGATCTTGGGCCCCAGCAGCGCACTGAGGTCGCCCGCGTCGGCTGGCACCTCAGTGGCCTGGGCCAGGACCAACGCCTCGAGCACGGCGAGCTCGAAGGCGTTCAGCGAGTCAGCGGCGCGGGCCACCGATGCCCGCAACGCGACCCGGTTGGCCAGCACCCCCGAGTCACCGGGCGGGGGTACGGCGAGGTCCGGTCGCAGGTGTAACAGCGCCTGCAGCTGCTCGTCGGAGCGACGACTCAGCCATCCGGCGAGACTCGTGGGGGCGGACATCACCCACCACGGTAGTGACCTGCTCTGTACGACGGTGCTGCCGCACTGTCAGAATGGGAC
>JALYVL010000282.1 GCA_030853285.1 Actinomycetota bacterium
GGCTCGCACGCACCGCAGTCCACGCACTCGTCCGGGTGAATGTAGAGCATGCGACCGCCCTCGTAGATGCAGTCCACGGGGCATTCCTCGACGCAGGCCTTGTCGAGGACGTCGACGCAAGGCTCGGCAATCGTGTAGGTCACTGCGGTTCTCCTGATCTCGCCGGGGGCTCTCGGCTGACAGTATTCCCGAGTGATCTGTGGTCGGCGCACTCACCCCGCGCTTCGGTCGGCCCGCACCCACTCATCAGCCCCGCGCACAGCACGTCTCAGGGCCGAGCGCTCACCGAGGTAGTCCCCGGCCACCCCGGCCACCGGAAGCTTGCCGAGCATCCGGTGACCCCATCGGCCCTGTGGACGCTTCTCGAGCTCACTGACGATGCTGCGCATCACCCGCCCGTACCGCCACACCGCCCGGCCTGCGCCCACCATGGCCGAGCGGTGCTCGCCGTGCTCCTCCGGGCCGACGCCGTCCGACTTGAGCTGAGTATCCGAACGACTCGCCGTAGCAAGCACCAGCTTCCGGCTCACCGCTCGATGGCACAGCACCCACGCCAGCATCCGCACCTGCTCGGTCTGGTCGGTCACTCCCCACTCCCTGGCCACGGCGCACAACAGAATTGCCTGGCTGGCGCCACCGAGCGCGTCCTGCAGCGGCAAGCGGTCCGCGAGGGCACCCCCGAAACCGGGAACGGCGACGATCAGGGTGGTGAAGCGGCCGACCCGGTTCATCCACCACAGCGTCCGCTGCTGCGGGGTCATCCGCTCCCACGCAGCGGTCCCGGGAAACTTCGCCGCGTAGAAGCCCTCGACGGCTCTGCGCACCGCGCGGTCCTTGAGGCTGATCGAGCCCAGCCCCGGGACGGCCAGCTCCGACCGTCGATGCGTGCGCTTCTTCCACCCGAAGGCATCGGTGTGCATCAGCGCGTCGAGCACCGGACCACTGCCCTTGACCACAACCTTGAGCGCCCCGACGACGTGCTCATCGCTGATCGCTGCTCGCGCCACCGCTACCTCCTCGGTTCTCAGGTCAGAACTACGGAAGAACGGAGCGCGTGAGTCGTCGTTCTCTCACGGACCGGCCGTCCGACCCCGGCCGCGATCGCGGTGAGCTCGGCGACCGTTTTGGCCGAGCCGTGCTGCGAGCCGGCCATCCGGGAGATGGTCTCCTCCATCAAGGTGCCGCCCAGGTCGTTGGCACCTCCGGTGAGCATGGCCTGGGTGCCTGCGACGCCGAGCTTGACCCAGCTGGTCTGGATGTGCCGGATCCGGCCGTGCAACATCACCCTGGCCAGGGCATGCACTGCCCGGTTGTCCCGAATGGAGGGTCCCGGGCGGGCGGCGCCGGCCAGGTAGAGCGGGGAGGACTGGTGCACGAAGGGCAGCGGTACGAATTCGGTGAAGCCCCCGGTGCGGTCCTGGATTCCGCGCAACACGTTGAGGTGGCCCACCCAGTGCCGGGGGTGATCGACGTGGCCGTACATCATCGTCGACGAGCTGCGTAGCCCCACCTCGTGTGCGGTGGTCACCACGTCGATCCAGGAGCTGGTGGGCAGCTTGCCCTTGGTGAGCACCCAGCGGACCTCGTCGTCCAGAATTTCCGCTGCGGTGCCCGGAATGGTGTCCAGCCCAGCCGCCTTCAGCTCGAGCAGCCAGTCCCGCACGCTCGCACCTGAGCGGGCCGCCCCGTTGACGATCTCCATTGGGCTGAACGCGTGCACGTGCATCTCGGGCACCCGCTCCTTCACCGCGCGCACCAGGTCGGCATACCCGGTGGCGGGCAGCTCCGGGTCAATGCCGCCCTGCATGCAGACCTCGCTGGCCCCCAGCTTCCAGGCGTCCTCCGCCCGGTCGGCGACCTCGTGCATGCTCAGGGTGAATGCGTCAGCATCCCCCTTGCGCTGGGCGAACGCGCAGAAGCGGCAGCCGGTGTAGCAAATGTTGGTGAAGTTGATGTTGCGGTTGACGACGTAGGTGACGTCGTCGCCGACCGTGTCCCGGCGCAAGTCGTCGGCCAGGGCGCACAGCGCTTCCAGAGCGGGGCCCTCGGCGGTGGCCAGCGCCAGGTACTGCGCGTCGCTGCATCCGGCGGGGTCGCCGGTGGCCGCACGCAACGCCTCTGCGACGTCACCGTGCAGCAGCGCGGGAGCCGGGATGGCACGAGCCTGCTCGCGGACGGTCTCCCAGTCGCCGAAGGCGGAGCCCAGATCGGAACGGGTCTCGGTGTTGCGCCCGTCGATGTCGATGGCGGTGTGTAGGTCCACCCGTCCGGCCGATTCCCAGGACGCGTCCGGTTCCTGCCAAGGCAGTCCCGCCGGGACGGCCAGGGGGTCGGCCAGCCCGTCCGGGGCCGCCAAGGCCTGCACGTGAGCGCTGATCCGCGGGTCGATCCACGGCGAGCCGGCCAGCACGTACTCCGGCTGTGCGGCCAGGCGTTCGGTGAGGACGAAGCCGGCCGCGGCGGTGGCCGCGGTGAGCGCATCCAGCTGCGGCCACGGGCGCTCCGGGTTCACGTGGTCCGGGGTCAGCGGGGACACCCCACCGAAGTCGTCCACACCCGCCCGCACCAGTGCCGCGCAGTCGCCCAGGTCCACCAGGTTCGGCGGGGCCTGCACCCGCATCTTCGGGCCGAGCAGCAGCCGGGTGACGGCAATGGTGGCGCGGTAAGCATCGAGTTCCGTGTCGGGCGCGCCCCGCATCGCGGTGTCGTCCTTGGCGCGGAAGTTTTGCACGATTACCTCTTGGATGTGCCCGAAAGCTTTGTGCACCTTGCGGATGGCGAGCACGGAGTCCACCCGCTCGGCCAGGGTCTCGCCGATCCCGACCAGGATGCCCGTGGTGAAGGGAACGGTGAGCCTGCCGGCATCGGTGAGGGTGCGCAGCCGGACCTCGGGGTGCTTGTCCGGGCTGCCGTAGTGGCACTCACCTTTGGTGGTGTGCAGGCGCAGCGAGGTGGTCTCCAGCATCATGCCCATCGAGGGCGCGACCGGCTTGAGCCGGGAAATCTCCTCCCAGCTCAGCACCCCGGGGTTGAGGTGCGGCAGCAGCCCGGTCTCCTCCAACACCCGGATGG
>JALYVL010000283.1 GCA_030853285.1 Actinomycetota bacterium
TAGGAGAACTGCCGCAGCACGAAGGCCGCCACCCACGGCGCCAGCGCCCCGTGCCGCCCTTGGACCAAGCACAGGTCGCGACTGCCCCAGGTGGCACAGTGCGCAATGCGACCGAAGTGTGCACGGCGCTGATCAGCGATTCGCTCCGCTACGGAGCCCGGTGCGCGACGCGGAACCGAACGAATTGCTCGATAAGCGCGGGATCGTCGACCGCGCCCAGGCTGAGCGCGGTCTGCGGGTCCACACCTTGCAGCACCCGCTTCACCGGGACCTCGAGCTTCTTACCGGTGCGGGTATGCGGAATGGCCTCGACGGCAACGAACTCCTGGGGGACGTGCCGCGGCGAGGCGTCGCGCCGCAGCGCTTCCTTGAGCTGCCCGATCAGCTCGTCGTCCAGCGTCGCCCCTTCGGCCATGACCAGGAACATCGGCATCCAGTACTCACCGTCGGGCATTTCCGCGCCGATCACCAGCGCCTCGGCCACCTCGGGGAAGGCCTCGACCACCTCGTAGATGTCGGCACTGCCCAGCCGGACACCGTTACGGTTCAACGTGGAATCCGAACGGCCATGCACTACAACGCTTCCGCGGTCGGTGATGGTGATCCAGTCCCCGTGGCGCCACACCCCGGGGTACGTCTCGAAGTAGGCCGCGCGGTAACGGCTGCCGTCGGGGTCGTCCCAAAAGTACAACGGCATCGACGGCATGGGCTCCGTGATCACGAGTTCACCGACCTCGTCGCGCAGCGGCTGCCCAGCCGGCCCGTAGGCGTCGAGCGCGACCCCGAGCATTGGTCCGGAGATCTCTCCGGAGACCACCGGCAAGGTCGGAGCGCCCCCGACGAAGGCGCACACCGTGTCGGTACCGCCGCTGGTGGAGTTCAGTTGGACCCGCGGCGACACTGCGTCCTGCACCCAGCCGTAGGCCGAGCTGTGCAGACTGGACCCGGTTACTCCAATGCAGCGCAACGCGGAGAGCTCGTGCTCGGACCCGGGGCGTAGCTCCGCCTTCTCCGAAGCGAGGAGAAATCCTGGGCTGGTACCGAACACGCTGACGCCGGCGCCCTCGACCACCTGCCACAAGCGGTCCGGTCCCGGGTGCGCCGGGCTGCCGTCGTAGAGCACCACGGTCGAACCCGTCAGGAGCCCGGAGATGGTGAGGTTCCACATCATCCAGTTGGTGCTGGTGTACCAGAACAAGGTGTCCCGTGGGCCGAGATCCAAGTGCAGCCCGAGCGACTTCAGGTGCTCCAGCAGGACGCCGCCGTGCCCGTGCACTATGCCCTTGGGTTTACCGGTGGTTCCCGAGGAGAACAACACCCACAGCGGGTGGTCGAACGCCACGTTGACGATGGCCAGCACCCCTGGCGCCGCTACGGCTTCAGACCACCCGAGGGCAGGGACACTGACCGGCGTTGGCTCGCCGAGTCCGAGGTGTGACACGTGGATCACGGCGCGCAGGCTCGGCAGTAGGGCAACGAGCTCCGCGGTGGTGTCCCGACGGTCGGCGGTCTTACCGCCGAAAACGTACCCGTCCGCCGCGAACAGCACTGCAGGTTCGAGCTGGGCGAAGCGGTCGCCGGCGGCAGCGGCGCCGTAATCCTGTGCGCAGCTTGACCACACCGCACCAAGGGACGCCGCCGCCAGAAAGGTGACCACCGCTGCACGGGAGTTCGGCAGGTAGCCGACGATGCGCTCGCCGGGCTGCACGCCCAGTCTGCGCAGCGTTGCCGCTATCCCTGCGACCTCGACGCGGAGCTGCGCCAGAGTGGTTTCCTCGTGCTTGCCCGCCTCATCGACCTCGATCAACGCGGCCCGCTTCCCGTCACCGCGCAGCGCGTGCTCGACGTAGTTGAGCGTCGCTCCCCCGAACCACAGGGCGCCCGGCATGTCATGGCCGGAGAGCACCTCGGTGTAGGGCGTGGCCGACCGGATGCCGAAGAACGTCCACACCAGCGACCAGAACTGCTCCAACTCGGTGGTCGACCAGCGCCACAGCTCGAGATAGTTGGACAGGTCGCGCCCGGCGATGTGCCCCGCCTGGCGGGCAAACTCCACGATCTGCGTGTCGGCCACCTCCGGGCCTGGTGACCAAAGTGGTTCGGGTGCTGGCTGTTTCATGCCGATCCTTTCTCCGTGACGGTCGCACGCGCCTGGTTGAACGCCGATATCGACGGCGAGTTCGCCGCCGAGACGGGCATTGCCCGCCAGCATGCGGCAATCGCCACTCCAAAATTGGCCAGGGTCGTACCAGTTGGCGCGACGGCCGCCCGGCAGCAAACCCATCGCCTCGTAGGTGAGCGCGACGACCTCAGCGCGATAGGAACTTTCCACGCCGGCGTGCCGAGGTCCAGGTCTTCGACTGGGTGTACGCCCACGCAGCCAGCGCGCGAACAAACGGGTGCTGGAGGGAAACGGGTGCCATCCAGACGCGCGATGGTGCACAGCACGGCATCTTCCTGTTGCGGGGTCACGGGCGGGTCGAGCTGGCGCAACCACGCGCGTTGGCCGTACTTGGCCGCCCACACGCTCACGGCGTCGCGCAGATCGTGCAGTACGTCGACAACTCGGCCTCCGCGACCTCCGCTAAGCCCCGCCCCGCCTACACGGAGATGGTCGATGACATTGCCGCCGGCAGGATCAGGGCCGTGGTCCCTTGGGACCTCGATCGGTTGCATCGTCGCCCCGTCGAGCTGGAGACCCTTGTCGACCTCGCCGACCGTCACGGGCTCGCCCATGCGACCGTCGGTGGCGACACACCGAGCTGTCGACCGATTCGGGCCGCCTCTTCGCGCGTATCAAGGGTGCCGTCGCCCGCGCCTAAACCGTGCTCGGCATAACCACCAATGGGGGCAACGCCTGGCGGCAAGCGACCCTCAATGTCTTGCTCCGCTCTCCCCTCAACGCGAGGCTGCGTCTCTATCACGGAGAGATCGTAGGCGAGGCCGCTTGGGAACCCATTGTCGACGAGACCACCCCAACGCCGCGGTAGGAGTTTCTGTCGCCCTTTTCGCCACCGTCATCCCCACGACCGAGATGGGTAACACCTACCTCGCCGAGGCCGATTCCGG
>JALYVL010000008.1 GCA_030853285.1 Actinomycetota bacterium
TTGGCCGACAGCACTGCGACGTGCAACGCGCGGCTGGTGACGTAGACGTCGGCGATCTGCTGCGCAACCGCCTGGAAGGTGGCCAGCGGCTTGCCGAACTGGTGACGAGTGGCCAGATGCGTGGTGGTGAGCTCCAGCGCTCCGGTGAGCAGCCCGTCGGCCACCGCGCCGATCCCGGCCACCGCACAGCGGTACAGCTCGGCCGCGTCACCGTCGAGGCGCTGATCGGTGGGTACCCGCACGCCGTCGAAGATCACCGTGTACTCCGGTGAGCCGGTGGAGGTCGGAGTGCGCGTGAGCGTGACGCCGTTGGCGTGCGGATCGATCAGGAGGACGCCGCCCGACGTGGGCACCAGCATGCGATAGGCCTGCGCCGCGTAGGCAACCGCGACCTTGCGACCGTTGACCAGGAACGCCTCGCCGTCAGCGCGGGCCGTAGTGGCCGGTACGGCGGGCATCGGGGTGGAAACCTCGCTCAGCGCCCCGGTGAGGACCGCACCCTGCTCGAGCTCGGCCAGAACTTCCTGTTGCCTTACGGTGTTTCCCATCCGCACCAGCGGGAGGGCCCCGAGCGCCAGGGTGGCCAACGCGGGCACGGCGGCGACGTTGCGACCGACCTCGGTGAGCACCACCGCCGTCTCCACCGGACCGAGACCGGCACCGCCGAGCGGCTCGGGCAGCACCAACGAGAGCAGACCTGCGTTGATCACGTCCTTCCACAGCGCCTCGTCGTAGCCGGGCTCCGCGCGACAAACCTCACCACCCGTGCCGTTTACGGCACGCCGCAGAACGCCGGTCGCCGCCTCGGCCACTGCTTGTTGGGTTTCGTCGAGAGCGAAGTCCACGCACACATCCTCACGCTTGAGTAGAACGTGTTTCAGTTCTATCAAGCGGATGGCGCCACAGCAAGCGCTAGGGTCAGGCGTGGGACCCGAGGGATACGGGAGTGCTGCGGCTGCCGTCAGATTGCATGCAGCGCCGGCCGAGGCCAGACCGGCACTGCCCTGGCGTGCGTGGCGATCCTCGACGGCGTCCCGGCGGCTGGTGCCGTCGTCTACGTCCGCCCTTGATAGCGACGGCGTTCGGCAACGGGCGGGTGTCGTGGGCCCAGGTGCGGGCCATCACCCGGGTGGCCACGGGACAGGACGAAGCGTCGTGGGTGGAGTTGGCGCGGAGCGCGACGGGGGCGCAGTTGGAACGGTTGGTGCGGGGAGTGCGCCGCGCCCGCCGGGTGGAGGAGGACGCGGCGGATCCGGAGGCGGCGGCGTGGCGCGATGAGGCCCGGGTGTCCTACGACGAGGACGGCACCTTGGTGATCAGCGTGCGCCTCCGCGGAGCAGGGGTCGGCGGTGGTGGCCGGACTGGAGCAGGCTCGCGCGGTGCTCGACCACGAGCGGCGGGCGACCGCCCCGGACGATTCCGAGTCTTCCGCGGAAGACTCACCACCACGGGCGGCGACCGTGGCGGAGGGGCTGGTGCACCTGGCCGACGCCGCGTTGACGGCCATGGCGACCGCCCGGCCGGAGGCGGCGCATCGGGGCCGGTCGCGGTTGGTTGTCCTGGTCGACCCGTTGGCCGGCTGGGCCCGGCTGGCCGATGGCGAGTTGCTGCCCTCGAGTTCGTTGCGTGCCTTGCAGACCCCCGCGGTGCGTTTGCGCCCATTGGTGGGTGGCGACCTCACGCATCATGACCTGGGCCGCGCGCAACGCCTGCCGTCGTTGGGGTTGCGGGAACTGCTCGGCACCGTGGATGGGGAGCGGTGTCGCTTCCCCGGCTGCACCCGACACCGCAAGCTGCACGCCCACCACGTGCAGTTCTGGTCGCAGGACGGGGCCACGGACCTGGCGAACCCTTTGCTGTTGTGCCCCCGACACCACACCCTGGTCCATGCCCAGGGATTCCGGCTGCAACTCCATACTGATCGGTCACTGAGCGTCACCGCTGCCGAAGGCGCACCAGTGCTGCACCACCCGGCGCGCCCGTGGCGACCGGCCGAGGAGCTCGACCCCGGCGGCCGCATCACCGCGCACACCCTGCCACCGACCGTCACCGGAGACGGCCTGGACCTCGGCTACGCCGTCTCCGTCATCCTGCAACAAGCAGCCTGACGCACTGCTCGCCTGTTCCGATGGCCTCGGATGCCGCCGATGCTGCGCGCATATGCGGCTACCGCGGCAGACCGAGAATCCGCTCGGCCGCGACGCTGGTTGCGTCCTCCTCGCGAAGCGCCGCCTGCGGCTGCGTGTTGGCCGCCCAGGCACGGATAGACTCCTGTACCGCTCGCTGCTCGTCGGTGGTCGCGACCGACACTCAAGTACTCCTCGCACGGGAAGGGACCTCGACGGCGCTAGACTCCCAAAGAGTAGAACGTGTTTCATTATTCCGTCGAGTCCATTGTGAAAACGCCTGATAGGACCTGCGCATGGCCACCACACCGACCGACGAGGACACCGGTTCGGCCGCGCAACGTGAGCGGCGCAAGCGGATTCTCGACGCAACGCTGGCCCTGTCGTCCAAGGGCGGCTACGACGCGGTGCAGATGCGAACCGTGGCCGAGCGGGCCGATGTGGCAGTCGGCACCCTGTACCGGTACTTCCCGTCGAAGATCCACCTGCTGGTCTCCGCCCTCGAACGCGAGCTGGGGCGCTTCCAGGACAAGACGGCGCGCGGGCCCGTCCCCGGGGACACCGCCTACGAGCGGGCCAAGCGCATCCTGGCGCAGACCACCCGGGCCATGCAGCGCGACCCGAACATGACGGAGGCCATGACCAGGGCGTTCATGTTCGCCGACGCCTCGGTGTCCGCGGAGGTCGATGCGGTGGGCAGGTTGATGGACACGATGTTCGCCAAGGCGTTGTTCGCCGCTGAACCGACCGATGAACAGCTGGCGGCGGCGCGGGTGATCAGCGACGTGTGGCTGGCCAATCTGGTGGCCTGGGTGACGCGACGGGCGTCGGCTACGGATGTGGCCAACCGTCTTGACCTCACGGCGCGGCTGTTGCTCAACCACGAGTACGCGGAAGCCGCGCTGGCGGGCACGTAGATTGCTGGGCATGGACGTTCCCGCCGATCTCTATGACGCACTGGGAGCTGCAGCCGGGACGCCCCGCCTGTTGGTCACCTCCGATTACGACGGCACCCTGGCGCCGCTGGTCAGCGATCCTTCCGCCGCGTTTCCTCATCCCGAGGCGGTTGCCCTGTTCACCGCCTTGGCGGCATTACCGCAGACATCGACCGCATTGATTTCGGGCCGCTCACGCGCCGACCTCGCCGCGCTGTCCGGGATGCCGCCGCAGATCCACCTGGTGGGCAGTCACGGCGCGGAGTTCGACACCGGCTTCGCGCGGCCGCTCGACGACGACGCGCTCGCCCTGCGGGAACAGGTGCTCGCCGAGCTGCGCAGGTTGACCGACGGCGTCGACGGGGTGGGCATGGAGACGAAGCCGGCGAGCATCGCCGTCCACGTCCGGAACGCCTCGGCTGCGATAGGCGAACGGACGCTGGCAACGGTGCGCGAGGGGCCGGCCCACTGGGCGGGCGTCCAGGTCACCGAGGGCAAGGCCGTGATCGAGTTGGCGGTGATCGACACCGACAAGGGCAGCGCCATCGAGCTGTTGCGCCAGCAAACCGATGCGAGCGCTGTGCTGTTCTTCGGCGACGACGTCACCGACGAGAAGGCATTTCGTCGGTTGGGAGCCGCCGACGTGGGGGTCAAGGTCGGCGAGGGGGCGACCGCCGCCGAGTTCCGGGTGTCCACCACCGACGACGTGATCGCCGCGTTGCGCCTGCTCCTCGAACAGCGACGCGGCCCGTAGCGCGCCGTCAGGCGAGGCGGCGGCGGCGGGCGATCTCCGCAAGCACCACGCCTGTGGCCACCGAGGCGTTCAGGCTCTCCACCGGGCCGGCCATCGGAATGCTGAGGGTGGTGTCGCAAGCTTCCCGGACGAGCCTAGACAGCCCCTTGCCTTCCGAGCCGACGACGATGACCACCGGGTCGGTCGCGGCGGCGAAGTCGTCGAGCCCCGTCGCGCCCTCGGCGTCCAACCCGACCACCGTGACGCCCTTGCCTGCCCAGTCCTTCAACGTGCGGGTGAGGTTGGTGGCCCGGGCAACCGGCAGACGGGCCGCGGTCCCGGCACTCGTTCGCCAGGCCACCGCAGTGACACTGGCACTGCGCCGCTGCGGAATCACCACGCCGTGGCCGCCGAACGCGGCCACCGAACGGATCACCGCACCGAGGTTGCGCGGGTCGGTCACGTTGTCCAGGGCGACCAGCAACGGCGCCCCGCCCGCCGAGCGCGAACGCGACAGCAGGTCGTCGGGGTGCGCGTAGGTGTAGGCCTGTACCTGCAGCCCGACGCCTTGGTGCAGCCCGTTGTTGCTCAGCTTGTCCAGATCGGTGCGCGGAACCTCCAGGATGGCGATGCCGTGCTCGGAGGCGTAGGAGATGCTTTCATCGAGCCGCTCGTCGGACTCGGTGCCCAGCGCGATGTACAACGCCGTGGCCGGCACACCGGCGCGTAGGCACTCCACAACGGGGTTGCGGCCGAGCACCGTCTCCGGTCCGTCCACCGGTTTGCCCGCGGGACGCCCGCGCCCCCCGGTGGAGGGACGGCCCTGCTTGGCCGCCTGCGCCGCGTTGGCCCGGCGGTGCGCCGCGTGCTTGGTCCGCTCGGACGCAGGCGGGGTCGCACCACGTGCCTCCAGCCCACGGCGGCGCTGGCCGCCGGAGCCGACGGTTGCGCCCTTCTTGCTGTCGCCCTTGCGGACGGCTCCGCGTCTGCTCGAATTCCCTGCCATCAGTGAGCCTCTTCCTTCTGACTAATGCTCCACTGCGGACCATCTGGGGTGTCGGTGACGTCCACTCCCGCAGCTGCGAGGCGGTCACGCACCTCGTCTGCGGTGGCGAAGTCTCGGACCGAACGAGCCTGCTGCCTACGGTCCAACTCGGCATCCACCAACACATCCAGTGCGCGCTGCGTCGCCGGCGACGCAGCGCCCGAGCCCCAGTGCGGGTCGAGTGGGTCGAGGCCGAGCACGTCCAACATCGCCCGCACACTGCCTGCCGCACCCATGGCCGCCTGGTGCTCGCCGGCCTCCAGCGCGGTGTTCCCTTCGCGGACGCAGCCGTGCACGGCTGCCAACGCGGCAGGAACCCCGAGGTCGTCGTCCATGGCGGCGACAAATTCGCTGCACATCGGCGCACGCTCCGGCGTACCCACCCGCTCCTGCACCCGGTGTACAAACGACTCACAGCGCCGGTAGCCGGCGGCCGACTCCTGCAGCGCGTGCTCGGAAAACTCGAGCATCGACCGGTAGTGCGCGCCACCGAGGTAGTAGCGCAGCTCCTGCGGACGCACCCGCTTGAGCACCTCCGGCACGGCGAGGACGTTGCCCAAGGACTTGGACATCTTCTCCCCGCCCATGGTGACCCAGCCGTTGTGCAGCCAGTAGCCGGCGAACCCGTCGCCGGCCGCACGGCTCTGTGCCAGCTCGTTCTCGTGATGCGGAAAAACCAGATCCAGTCCGCCGCAGTGGATGTCGAACTCCGGCCCCAGGTACGCCTCGGCCATGGCGGAGCACTCCAGGTGCCAGCCCGGCCGGCCGGGACCCCACGGCGTCGGCCACGAAGGCTCGCCGGGCTTCGCCGCTTTCCACAAGGTGAAGTCGCGACTGTCGCGCTTGCCGGTGGCCGCACTCTCCCCCTGGTGCACGTCGGCCAACTTCTGCCCGGACAATTGCCCGTAGGCGGGGAAGCTGGCGACGTCGAAGTACACGTCACCGTCGGCCACGTAGGCGTGCCCGGCGTCGATCAGGCGCTGCATGAGGGTCACCATCTGGGTGATGTGCCCGGTAGCGCGGGGGGACACCGACGGCGCAAGTACGCCGAGCGCGGCGTAGGCGTCGTCGAAGGCCCGCTCGTGGGTTGCCGCCCACTCCCACCATGGCCGGCCGTGTTCGGCGGACTTGCGGAGGATCTTGTCGTCGATGTCGGTGACGTTGCGGACGAACAACACGTCGCTGCCACGGACCGCAAGCCAGCGCCGGAGCACGTCGAACGCCACCCCACTGCGCACGTGGCCGATGTGCGGCACCCCCTGCACAGTTGCGCCACAGAGGTAGATCGAAGCCTGACCGGACCGTAGGGGCGTGAAGTCACGCAGGGTGCGCGACGCGGTGTCGTACAGTCGCAGGCTCACGTGAACTCATGCTACCGGCCGAGCGCCCTCCGGGATCGCCACCAGCAGGGCGGTGGCCACCGCGGCGACACCCTCGCCGCGCCCCGTGAGGCCGAGTCCGTCGGTCGTCGTCGCCGACACGGCAATCGGCCCTCCTGCCGCGTCGGACAGCGCCGCTTCAGCTTCCGCCCGACGCGGGCCGATCTTGGGGGCGTTGCCGATTACCTGCACCGCACCGTTACTGACCTGCCAACCGTCGGCCGCGAGCAGACGGACGACCTCGACGATGAGTTGAACACCACTGGCGCCCAACCACTGCGGCCGACCGGTGCCGAACACGGCACCGAGGTCGCCGAGCCCGGCCGCGGACAGGAACGCATCGCACAGTGCGTGCGCCGCGACGTCACCGTCGGAGTGCCCGGAACATCCGTCTACGTCGGGAAAGAACAGTCCTGCGAGCCAACACTCACGTCCGCGTTCGATCGGGTGGACGTCAGTACCGATGCCCACCCTCACGGCCGCTCCAGCAGCGTCTGCGCCAGGCGAAGGTCCAGCGGTGTGGTGATCTTGAACGCCATCGGGTCGCCGAGGACGGTGTGCACAGCAACGCCCATGCTCTCCACCAGTCCCGCGTCGTCGGTGGCGACCAGCTCGGCGGCGTGCGCGCGCCGCAGCACCTCGACCCGGAATCCTTGCGGAGTCTGCACCGCGCGAAGCGACGAACGGTCCGGGGTGCCGGTCACCATTCCGTTCGCGCCGACCGTCTTGATCGTGTCCACCAACGGCAGCACCGGCACCACCGCCTCGGCCCCGCCGCGCAACGCCGCCACCACGTCGCGTATCAGCTGCGGCGGCGTGAGCGCCCGGGCGGCGTCGTGCACCAGCACATACTTCGCGTCCGGAACCACACCGAGCGCCGCGTGCATACCCAGCCGCACGGAGTGCGTCCGTTCGACGCCCCCGGCTACCACCAGTGCACGGTCACCGAACTCCGCGGTCACCTGCGCCAGCATCGCCGGCGGTACAACAAGCACAATCAGCCCGACGTCCCCGACTGCGCTGAGCGCATCAACGGTCCTACGCAGCAGGGTCTTACCCGCCAGCTGCACAAACGCTTTGGGCGCTGCCTCCCCGAGCCGAAGGCCCCGTCCGGCGGCCGGGACCACCGCTACGACGTTGCCCAGCACCGGACAGGTCAGGAAGCCTCGACGAGGATCTCACCGAGCATGCTGTTGGCCTTGTCCTCGTCCGTGCCCTCGGCAAGGGCGAGTTCGCCGACCAGGATCTGCCGCGCCTTGGCCAGCATCCGTTTCTCACCGGCCGAGAGGCCACGGTCTTCCTCGCGACGCCACAGGTCGCGAACGACCTCGGCCACCTTGTTCACATCGCCGGAGGCGAGCTTTTCCAGGTTGGCCTTGTAACGGCGGGACCAGTTGGTCGGCTCCTCGGTGTGCGGCGCACGCAGCACGTCGAAGACCTTGTCCAGGCCCTCCTGCCCGACGACATCGCGGACACCCACGTACTCGGCATTGTCCGAGGGAACCCGCACGGTCAGATCACCCTGGGCGACCTTGAGGACGAGGTACTCCTTCTGTTCGCCCTTGATGGTGCGCGTCTCGATCGCCTCGATCAGTGCAGCACCGTGGTGGGGATAGACGACAGTCTCTCCGACCTTGAAAATCATGTGTTCGCAGCCCCTTTCGCTTTGTCGAGTCTAGCACGCGGTTGACCTGCAGTTTGTCCGTTGCCGCAGGTCAGAGCCCCGCGCAGCGGGTATGGACGCCAAAGTCAGGGGTTGACAACGGCGACGTCACGTGAGTCGGCCAACCCGGACGAGAAGTCCTGGGGCCGGAGCCACTATCCTGCGAGTTCGAATCGGTCCGCGCCCTTCGGGAGGAAGCCCAGTGAGCCCCGTGAGAACCACCGTCAAGGCCACGCTCGGTGCTGTGCTCGCGGTGGGCGCAACCGTCGCGCTCACCAGTTGCGGAACCGGCCAGGTGAACACCACCGCCGACACCGTCTCCGCGGTGAATGGCGCCACCTGCCATCTCAAGCAGATCGACATCCTCAATGCCGCCGTTGCCTTTCCACCCGGCGACGCGCACCTCTACCAGCCCGGGCAATCCGCGCCGCTGGTCTTCACCATCACAAATGCCGGTGTGCAGGGCGACAAACTGGTGTCCATCAGTAGCCCGGCAGCCAAAAGCATCGCGCTGAAGGGCTCGATGGACCTCCTCGGTGGTACCAAAATCGTGGCGCGCACCTCGGGCAGCGCGAACGAGCCGAATACCCTCAGCGCCACCATGGAAGGACTGACCACCACGGTCAAGCCCGGCCCCACGGTGGAGGTCACATTCACCTTCGCCCAGGCGGGCACCCTCACGTTGCCGCTACCGGTCGGTTCGCCCACCACCGCCGAGTAGATCGCAGGGCGGGACGACGCAGCCAGGCTGTCGGCGTAAGCGCATAGCCTGAGCCGGTGGCCAGATCTCGCAGCAGTTTTCGATGCACGCAGTGCGCGCACACGGTGGCCAAGTGGGTCGGACGCTGCCCCAACTGCGGCGAGTGGGGCTCTGTCGCCGAGGTCGCCGTGCTCTCCTCGCTGAGCGGCGGTGGGCTGGGCGGCAGCAATACTGCGCGCGTGCTGCACCCGCCGTTGAGCCCGGCCCAGCCACTGACCGAGATCGACGGGCACACCACTCAGCTCCGCCCAACGGGAGTGGCCGAGCTGGACCGCGTGCTCGGCGGCGGCGTGGTCCCCGGAGCGGTTGTGCTGCTGGCCGGCGAGCCCGGGGTCGGCAAGTCGACCTTGCTGCTGGAGGTGGTGCGGCAGTGGGCGCAGCAGCGGGAGGGCAAGGTGCTCTACGTCACCGGCGAGGAGTCCGCGGGCCAGGTGCGGCTGCGGGCGGAGCGGACCTCGGCCGTGCATGAGCGCGTGTACCTGGCCGCGGAGACCGATCTGGCCACGGTGCTCGGCCACGTCGAGCAGGTCCAACCCGAGCTGCTCATCGTGGACTCGGTGCAGACCGTATTTGCGGCCGACGTCGAGGGGGTGCCTGGCGGCGTCACCCAGGTACGGGCCGCCACCGCGGCGCTCACTTCGCTGGCCAAGGCCAAGGGTTTGCCGATCATCCTGGTCGGCCACGTCACCAAGGACGGCGCCGTTGCCGGTCCGCGCTCGCTGGAGCACCTGGTGGATGTGGTGCTGCACTTCGAGGGAGACAAGCACTCGACCCTGCGGATGGTGCGTGGGGTGAAGAATCGCTACGGAGCGGCTGACGAGGTCGGTTGTTTCGAACTCCGATCGGATGGCATCCACGGGGTGAGCGATCCTTCTGGGCTGTTCCTGCAACACCGAGGCGCTGCCGTCGCCGGCACCGCCATCACGGTGACCGTCGAGGGCAAGCGCCCCCTGCTGTGCGAGATGCAGGCCTTGGTCGCCGGTTCTGGGCTGGCATCTCCACGGCGTGCGGTCAGTGGCCTTGACTCGCAGCGGGTCTCGATGATCTTGGCGGTGCTCGAACGGCGGGGCGGTGTGAAGGTGTCCGACGCCGAGGTGTACACGGCGACGGTGGGTGGCATGCGGGTCAGCGAGCCGGCCGCCGACCTGGCGCTGGCCCTCGCGGTTGCCTCGGCTGCAGCTGACGTAGCGTTGCCAAGCAACCTGGTGGTGATCGGCGAGCTGGGGCTGGCCGGCGAGGTCCGCCGGGTGGGCGGGACCGATCGTCGAGTCTCCGAAGCAGCACGACTCGGCTTCACCCATGCGTTGGTCCCCCCGGACTCCGGGCCCATGCCCAGCGGCGTCCGCGTCACCGTCATCCCCGACATTCCGGCTGCGTTACGGCTCCTACAGGCCTGATCAGGCACGATGAGGACCGTGAACACGCGATGACCGTGCTGAGCGACGCAGACCGAGAGGGGTACACGGTGCCGGAACAGGCAGTGTCCGAGTTGCGGGCGACACTGGCCCGCCTCGCCCCGGGTACGGGTCTGCGGGAAGGGCTCGAGCGCATCCTGCGTGGGCGTACCGGTGCACTGATCGTGTTGGGCTACGACGACCTCGTGGAGTCGCTCAGCGACGGGGGCTTCGAACTGGACATCGAGTTCGCCCCACCCCGGCTGCGCGAGCTGTCCAAGATGGACGGTGCGGTGGTGCTCTCCACCGATGCCACCCGAATTCTCCGCGCCAACGTCCAGCTCGTGCCCGACCACAAGGTGCCCACCGGCGAGACCGGTACCCGCCACCGCGCCGCCGAGCGCACCGCGGTGCAGACCGGGTATCCCGTCGTGTCGGTCAGCCAGTCGATGAGCATCATCAGTGTCTACGTCGACGGCGTCCGGCACGTACTCGACGACTCGGCCACCATTCTGTCCCGCGCCAACCAGGCGTTGGACACCCTCGAGCGTTACAAAGCCCGCCTCGATGAGGTCACCCAACAGCTCTCTGCCCTGGAGATCGAGGATTTCGTCACCCTGCGCGATGCGATGACCGTGGTGCAGCGCCTCGAGATGGTGCGCCGGATCTCCACCGAGATCACCGGAGACGTGGTCGAACTCGGCACCGACGGACGGCTGCTCGCCCTGCAGTTGGCCGAGCTGGCCGGCGGCACGGACGTCGACCGCGAGCTGGTGGTCCGCGACTACCTTCCCGGTGAGCTGCCGTACTCGGAACCGGCCATCGACCCCATTCTGGACGCGCTGGATGCGCTCAGTCCGCAAGACCTGATCGACCTCACTGCCGTCTCGCGCGCCTTCGGCCACCCCGGCACGGTGGAAGACCTGGAGACGCCGATGAGCCCCAAGGGATACCGCCTGCTTTCCCGCGTTCCTCGGCTACCTCGACCGATCATCGTGCGCCTCGTCGACGCGTTCGGCACCCTGCAGCCGTTGTTGGCCGCCACCGCGGAGGACTTGCAGACCGTGGACGGCGTAGGGGAGGCCCGGGCGCGCTTCGTCCGCGAGGGACTGTCCCGGCTCGCGGAGTCGAGCATCGTCGAGCGCTACGGCTAGCCGCTCGTTTACTGGAGGCGCAGCCTCAGGTGATCGCGAACGGCACCGGCTGACTCTGGTGCGCGCCGAGCACCGTCATTACCACGTATTGACCGGCGCCCGCGGGTACGCGCGGCGCGGTGCAGCCGACGGCCGAACTCGTGCCCGCCCACTGGATGCTGTACACCGCCTGCGCGGCGGGGGCAAGTGTCCGAGTGTCCGGGGCCGTGCCCGGGAAGCAGTCGTTGCTGGACCAAATGCGGGTCTGTCCGTCGGCTGAGTAGACGACGAACTGCTGCAGGCGCGCACTGAGGTCGGTCGTGCAGGCCGTCTTACCGGCATTGGTGACCAGTAGACGGAACACCGGCTGGGCGCCGACGGCGTAGGAGGTGTCCGCCACCTGCGCCTCCAGCGCCAGCGCATCGTCACTGCAG
>JALYVL010000284.1 GCA_030853285.1 Actinomycetota bacterium
CAGCAGCACCAGTCGTCGCGGGGGCTTGCCCAGGTTGTGCACCCGCGCTACGGTCTCCTGCCCGCGGTAGCAGCCCTTGTTCAAATGCACGGCCCGGTCGATCAAACCAACCTCGTGCGGAATGGTCCGTTCGTCGGTGTCCACCCCTGCCCGCGCCTGCAACGCGGCCACCCGCAGCGCCTCGAAGGCCCAGGATCCGGCCGGGCGCGCGCCCGCGTCGACGAGCCGCGCCCACCACCGGCCGAGCTGGGCGTAGGGAACCGCCACGTCTGCCGCGTGCGATCCGGCGGGAGCGGGCATGCGACGGACGAATCCGCCGTCCGCGAGCGGCGCCACCTCAAAGACCTCGTCAGGCAGCGGCAGCAGCTGATCGGCCAGCGGTCCCTGGATGCTGAGTAGCGCCAGCTCGTCGTGGGCGTCGCGCGGTGCCACCTCGGCCCAGAACACCATCTTCTGGAGGTAGGCAACCAGCGCTGCAGCGCCCGCGGCTTCGGTGTCAATCCAGGTGGTGCCGTCGAGGTCGGCGAGCACCAGGTGCTGCTCCACCCGCCCGTTGATGTCCAGCAGCAGCGCTTCGATGCCATGGCCGTCCGTGAGCTCGGTCAGATGCTGGCTGGTCAACGAGTGCAGCCACGTCAGCCGATCCGAACCCGGCACGGCGATCATGCCGCGGTTGCTCCGGTCGGTGACGATGGCGGCGGTGGTCGCGGCGCGTTGTTCGGCGAAGGGGTCACCGTAGTGCCAGGCCACCCCGGAGTCGGGAGAGTCGTCGGGGGCGGCGACAGCGCCGGGAGCACTCATCAAGGGAGAAATCATTCCGGCTCCTCAGAATTGGCGCAGACAGCACATCGACCAGACAGGGCCAGATGCGCAGGGTCGAGCACAAAGCCGTGCTCGGTGGCCAGCGCGGACGCCAGCGGCTGCAGCAGCGTGGGGTCCACTTCGATCACCCGTTGGCACTGATGGCACACCAGGTGGACGTGCTCGTGAGCGTCGCTGGAGTAGCTGGGGGCGCCGTGGCCCAGATGCGTGTGGCGGACCAGGCCGATCTGCTCCAGCAGGTCCAGCGTGCGGTAGACGGTGCTGATGTTCACGGCCGGGGCGCTGTGCTGGACTTCGGCGCAGACCGCCTCGGGGGTGGCGTGGCCCAGCTGACGCACCGCGTCGAGCACCATCTGGCGCTGCGGCGTCATCCGCATCCCCCGCTGGTGCAGGGTGCCTCGCAATCCTTTCGCCGACTCGCTCACGACTTCATCGTAGGCGCACCGTGACCGGCACTAGGGTGAAATCCATGGCGGTACAGGTGCTGGTGCGTGTGGACGGAACCGTGTGCGATCCCGAGCTGCCCGCGCTCGCGGCCGACGATCTGGCGGCCGTGCGGGGGGACGGGGTGTTCGAGACTCTGCTCGTGCGTCGTGGAGTGGCCAGGGAGGTGGAGGCCCATCTGGCGCGGCTGGCGCGCTCCGCGGCCATGCTTGACCTCCCCGAGCCTGAGCTGGACCGTTGGCGCGCCTGCATGGCGAGAGTCATCGAGCAGTGGCAGGGCGACCCGTCCCGCGGAGACCATGATTTCGCCCTGCGCCTGGTCCTGTCCCGCGGTCGGGAGGGCTCCGGTGCGGTCACCGGGTACGCCACCGCCGCACCGCTCGCTCCCACTGTGCTCGAACAGCGGGCCAACGGGGTCTCGGCCCTCACCATGGACCGGGGGGTGTCCAGCGACGCCGCCCAGCGGTCGCCGTGGCTGCTCCTCGGTGCGAAGACGCTGTCCTACGCGGTGAACATGGCCGCCCTGCGCCACGCGAACCGTGCAGGTGCCGACGAGGTGATCTTCACCAGCACAGACGGATACGTCCTGGAGGGGCCGACCTCGACGGTGGTGCTGGCCAGCGGTCGTACCTTGCGCACGCCCCCAGTGGACGCCGGGATCCTTCCCGGCACCACCCAGCAGGCATTGTTTCGGGTGGCGGAACCGGCGGGGTGGAACTGCGAGGTTGGGCCGGTACGGGCAGCGGACTTGCGGGCGGCGGAAGCGGTGTGGCTGGCCTCGAGCGCGCGCCCGCTGGCCCATGTGCACACCCTGGACGGGGAGCCGTTGGGGGACACCGCGCGGGGTGCCGAGCTGACCGAAAAGCTGCAGCGGTTGTTGGCCGAATAATCCGTTGCCGACTGCCGCGGGTGGGCGTAGCGTTTTGGGTACACGAGAGAGGAGGTGGGTCCTACATTGATGTATTCCTGGACACGTGAGGTGGCTGCCAGCTAGCCGCATTCGCTGGATGGTTTTCACCCCCGCGCGAGCGGCAGGCGAATCCCAGGCAGCTACCCGGCCCCCGAGCCCCCGGTCGAGTCCGACCGGGACCCGCAACGTCTTGACCGAGCGGTCATGCATTGCCGGTATGGCTCGGGGGCCGCTCTACGTTCGCGTCCGGCTCAGGTTCAGCCGGCGTAGCGGCTCAACTGGGCCGACAGGTGCGGCTGCAGGTGATGCCCGACCATAGCCCGCTCCTCGACGTAGCCGAGGTCCCCGCCCTCGACGATGCCGTACAGCCGCTTTGCGGCGGTGACCGCTTTGGCCGTCTCGGTGCGCAGCACCACATCGGTCGCGATCTCCCAGGAGGACTGGCTCAGCGGCGCCCCGTAGTACAACTCGGCGATGCCGGTGTTGTGGGTGAGCAGCACCTCCAGGCTGTCCTCGCCGTCGTCGCGGACGTTGACCCGCCAGAACCCGGACTCCCTCGCGGCTTGACGGATGAACCCTCCGTCGTCGTCGAGCAACCAGGCCCGCGACTCCCAGGTGAGAAAACCCCGGCCATCGTGCGCGACAACGATCTGCTGGCCGAAGCGGTAAGTGTCGATGGTCGGATAGCTGGCCACGCCCTCGCCGCGCCACACCCCGACGAGCGGCAGCAGTGCGAGCAGGGCGGGACTGAGGTCCGCACCCTCGCGGAGGTTGGCGGTGTCCCCGGGTACCGGCAGTTCCGGCAACTGCGGGATGTTCACCCCACGGGTGCGGGCCGCGCGTTCTTCGGCCGCCTGAAGTGCGGCGTCACCAGTACCGCCTGGCCCG
>JALYVL010000285.1 GCA_030853285.1 Actinomycetota bacterium
CGTGGGTCCGCGGTGCCCGCCGGGCTCTCGCCCTATTCGGCCTGGGCGGCGTCGCTGGCGAAGGTGATCGACATCCCCGCCAGGGCGCTGCAGGCCTATGGCAACGCGCAGAACGTCGTGGCGCGTGAGCAGCCGGGCTGCCATCTGTCGTGGACGACGTTGGCGGGTATTGCGCACATCGAGAGCAACCACGGTCGTTACGCGGGCCGCACGCTGCAGTCCGATGGCCGCTCGTCCACCCCGATCATCGGTATTCCTCTCGACGGCGGCCCCAGTGTGCAGGCCATCTCGGACACTGACGGCGGTGCGCTCGACGGAGACAAGGTGTGGGACCGCGCGGTCGGGCCGTTCCAATTCATCCCCAGCACCTGGGCCAAGTGGAAGGCCGACGCCAACGGCGACCGCGTCGCCGACCCCCAGAACATCGACGATGCCGCCGTGGCGGCTGGGCACTATCTGTGCGCCGGTGGCAAGAACCTCTCCGACGGTGCCTCGTGGTGGCGGGCGATCCTGAGCTACAACAACTCGAACGAGTACGTGCAGAACGTGTTCAACGGCGCCGACAGCTATGCGCGCGCCGCCCTACGCTGAATTTGACCACGCCGGGTCTCCAGCGCCGGCCTCTCCGCGTTGAAATCCATTGGGCTGCTCGGCCAACCCGCGTGCCGCGCCGGTGCGGGTGCATCCGGCCGATACGCTGTGCACAAGCAGCCGTCAACCGCGTTGAGGAGACACACCCGTGGCCGTCATTGAGCAGGTCGGAGCCCGCGAGATCCTGGACTCCCGTGGCAACCCCACCGTCGAGGTCGAGGTAGCCCTGGACGACGGCACCCTGGCCCGCGCGGCGGTCCCCTCGGGGGCGTCCACCGGCGAGCACGAAGCGGTGGAGCTGCGCGACGGGGGCTCCCGCTACGGCGGCAAAGGTGTCGAAAAAGCCGTAAAGGCGGTCCTGGACGAGATCGGTCCGGAGCTGGTTGGACTGGAAGCCGTCGAGCAGCGCATCGTCGATCAAAAGCTGGTGGACCTCGACGGAACACCGGACAAATCTCGCCTCGGTGCCAACGCCCTGCTCGGCGTCTCCCTCGCGGTAGCGCGGGCCGGTGCGGACTCCTCGGGTCTGGAGCTTTTCCGCTACATCGGCGGACCCAACGCGCACGTGCTGCCCGTCCCGATGATGAACATCCTCAACGGTGGAGCGCACGCCGACACCGGCGTGGACGTGCAGGAGTTCATGGTGGCGCCCATCGGCGCAGCCAGCTTTCGAGAGGCGCTGCGCTGGGGGGCGGAGGTGTACCACGCGCTCAAGGCGGTGCTGAAGGAGAAGGGCCTGTCCACGGGCCTCGGGGACGAGGGTGGCTTCGCCCCGAACGTCGGCGGCACGGACGAGGCGCTGGACCTCATCGCCGTGGCCATCGCGAAGGCCGGCTTCACCCTTGGCACCGACGTTGCCCTGGCGCTGGACGTGGCGGCCACGGAGTTCCAGTCCGCCGAGGGCTACAAGTTTGAGGGCTCGATGCGCACGGCCGACCAGCTCTCGACGTTCTACGCCGAGTTGATCAAGTCCTACCCGCTGGTGTCCATCGAGGACCCGCTGGGCGAGGACGACTGGGACGGCTGGGTGACGCTCACCGAGCAGTTGGGCGAGCAGGTGCAGATCGTCGGCGACGACCTGTTCGTCACCAACCCCGAACGACTGGAGGACGGCATCGCCAAGGGGGCCGCCAACGCGCTGCTGGTCAAGGTGAACCAGATCGGCACGCTGAGCGAAACTTTGGACGCGGTCACGCTGGCGCACTCCTCGGGCTACCGCTGCATGATGAGCCACCGCTCAGGCGAGACCGAGGACACCACCATCGCCGATCTCGCGGTGGCCACCGGCTGCGGACAGATCAAGACCGGCGCCCCGGCCCGCAGCGAACGAGTGGCCAAGTACAACCAGCTGCTGCGGATCGAGGAGAACCTCGGCGACGCTGCTCGCTATGCCGGTGACCTGGCGTTCCCGCGTTTCCGCGTCCAGGGCTGAGTGATGGGCGTGCGGCCGAGCAAGGCGATGAAGCGGACCGGCGGCAAGCTGGGTCTGTCCACCCGTCGCGCTGCCGTGCTCGCCATCGTGGTGTGCGCGCTCGCCCTCACCCTTGCCGTCCCGCTGCGGACTTACCTCGGCCAACGCCAGCAGCTTGCCGATACCGTCGCGCAACGCGAGCAGCTGCGCGGCGAGGTCAGTCAGCTGGAGCGTCAGCGGGCCCAGCTCAACGACCCCGCCTACGTCGAGTCGCAGGCCCGTCAGCGGCTGCGTTACGTCAAGCCCGGCCAGACGCCGTACCAGGTGCAGCTGCCCGGCGGCGCCCCGTCCGACGACCCACCGCCGCAAGCACCCGCCCCGGTCACCGGCCCCTGGTACTCGACGCTGTGGTCATCGGTGAACCAGCCCGTCGGACACGGGTGAGCACGGTCGATCCGGCCGATCTCGCCGCGGTGCACGCCCAGCTGAAGCGGGAGCCGCGCGGGGTGCGTGAGGTGGCCCATCGGTGCCCCTGCGGCAACCCCACGGTGATCAGCACCGCCCCCCGATTGCCTGACGGCACACCGTTTCCCACCCTCTACTACCTGACCTGTCCGCGGGTCAGCGCCGCGGCGAGCACCCAGGAGTCTGACGGCGTGATGCGGCAGATGACCGAGCGCCTCGCCGAGGACGCGGAGCTCGCTGCGGCGTATCGGGCGGCGCACGAGAGCTATTTGGCGGAGCGGGATGCAATCGAGTCGCTGGGCACCGACGTCAGCGCGGGCGGTATGCCCGATCGCGTGAAGTGCTTGCATGTGCTCATCGCGCATGCCCTGGCCAAAGGCCCCGGCGTCAACCCGCTGGGCGACGAGGCGCTGGCCACCCTCGGGCAGTGGTGGAGCAAGGGTCCGTGCGTGTGACGGGCCAGTGCTTCTGATGGCCCGCGTGGCCGGGATCGATTGTGGCACCAACTCCATCCGGCTGCTGGTGGCCGATGTGGGAAGCGACGGTCGTCTAAGCGACGTGCATCGCGAGATGCGGGTGGTCCGGCTG
>JALYVL010000286.1 GCA_030853285.1 Actinomycetota bacterium
ACCGAAGAAGCTGCTGTCGCCCAGGGAGATGCCGCTGGCGTAACCCCATGCGGCTAAGCCCGCGGCGCATCGGCCGGCAGCGAAGAGCCCCAGAATCGGCTTACCGCCAACGTGCAGGACCTCGGCGTCGACGCTGGTGCGTAACCCTCCCAACGGGAAGCCGCCGGTCTGGCCGCGCAGGTCGAAGGCCGCGATCGGCGATCCGATCGGTCGAACCCATTCCGGCTTCTTGTTCAACACCGGGTCCTGGCCATGAGCGGCGTGCCGGTTGTACAGCTCCACAGTGGACTGCAGGCTGCCTTCGGGAAGCCCCATCTCGCCCTCGAGTTCCTCCACGGTCTCGCACACCCAGGTGGGCTGCTGACGCAATTGCGGGGTGGCGGTGGGGGCGCCGACGCCGTCGGCGTAGGCCGCCTCGTCGAGCACCAGATACGCCTGGTTGTCGTTGCGCAACAAAACATGCTGGGCGATCCGACCGGGATAGGTGTCCTCCTGCACAAAGCGCTGCCCGCGAGCGTTGACCAGGATGCCGCGGGCCATTAGCTGCGGGTCGCACATGATCATGACCTCGGTGGCGTCCATGTGCGCGAGGTCGGCCCCGAGGGCCTGTGCCATCCGGATGGACACGCCGTCGTGCTCTTCAACGCTGGCCGCCGGACGCCCGACAAGTGCCGGCGCATACGCAGCCACCATGTCTTCGTTGTAGGCGAAGCTTCCGGTCGCGAGGACCACACCGCGGCGGGCGCGCACCGCCAGCGCCTTCCCGTACTGCTTCGCCATGAGCCCGACGACGCAGCCGGACGCGTCGGTGATCAGCGTCTGCACACGCATGTCGCACTCGGAGCGCACTTCCAGCGCAGCGGCCTTCTCGGCCAGCGGTTTCATCAGCATGTAGCCGCCGCCGCGGACGCCGCTCTGCTTGTTTGCCATCTGCGGCACATGGCCGCGGGGTGCGGGCGCGGCGACCGCGTTGAACGGTGCCGAGTTCTCGCCGCCGGTGTACTGCAGGCCGTCGTCGGTCGGTGGTTCCCAGCCGGGCTGGTCGTAGAAGCTCGGCTTGAATACCACGCCACGCTTGACGAGCCAGTCGAAGTGCTCGACGCTGTTGGCGCAGTAGGCCTCGAGCTTGGCCGCGTCGGCCCCGGGGCCCATGGCTGCGGTGAGGAAGGCGTTCATGTTCGCCGCCGAGTCGGTGAAGCCGCATGCCTGCTGGATCGCGGTCCCCCCGCCGAGGTAGACGAAACCGCCGGCGAGGGCGGCCGCCCCGCCCCAGGTGCTGGTGCGCTCCAGGACGAGCACATCCGCGCCCGCCTCAGCGGCCGTAATGGCGGCGCAGACCCCGGCGATACCGAAGCCGGCAACCACCACATCGGCCTCGTGATCCCAGCGTTCGATGGTGTCCACCGAGCGGGGCGCGAAAGCAGCGTTCATCGGAGCATGATGCTGCCGCCGTCGACCATCAGGGTTTGACCGGTCATGTAGCTGGCGTCGTCGCTGGCCAGGAACACCGCCACCCGGCCGATGTCGGTCTCGGGGTCACCGAAGCGGTGCAGCGGGGTCTTGGCCAACAGCTTCTCGGCCTGCTCGGGGAACTCCTCGAGGTACCGCTTGACGCCTTCGGTCGCGGCGAGCGGGCTGATGATGTTGACGTTGATGTTGTCGGTGGCCCACTCGTTGGCGGCGACCCGGCTGATGCCCCGGATCGCTTCTTTCGCCGCGGCATAAGAGGTTTGGGTGGGCATCCCGTTCAGCCCGGAGCCGGAGGCGAAGTTGATCACCGAACCCTGGTTCTCCTTCAAGTGCGGGTAGCAGGCCCGCATCAACCAGAACGTGGGGTAGAAGCCGGTGCCGAAGGACAGGTCGAACATTTCCTGCGTGTGCTCCAGGAACGGCACCTGCTTGGAGACGTGCGCGTTGTTCACCAGCACGTGCACCGAGCCGAACGCCTCCACCGCTGCCGCCCGGATCACCTCGGCGCTCGCCTCCTGGGAGATGTCGGCGTTGAGGTATTGTCCGGCGCCGTCGAGCTCGGCCTCCAGTGTGTGGCCAGCCTCGTCGTTGATGTCGACGAACAGGACTTTGGCGCCCTCCTTGGTGAAGGCACGGACCATGCCCCGGCCGATGCCCCCGGCACCACCGGTGACGATCACGACCCTGCCGGCGAGCCTCATGACTGGGCCAACGCGTGCTTCTCCAGCGCCGCGACGCCGTAGGCCGAGTAGGTCTCGTACTGGCCGCGTCCGGAGAAGTACGGGGTGAGCTGGGAGCTCAGCTCATCGACGGTGAACGCCGATCCGGCGGCGTCGAATCGGTTTTCCACCTGCGGGGCCGCCATGAGGGCAACCATCTTGCCGTACACCACGAACACCTGGCCGGTGATCTCCTCGGACGCGGGGGAGGCCAGGTAGTTGACCAGCGTGGCCACCCGCTCGGGGGCCAGGGGGTCCAGACCGCCGCCGCTGTCGGTGTTCTCGCCGAACGCCTCCGACGTCATGGCCGTCCGGGCCCGGGGGCAGATGGCGTTGGCGCGCACCCCATACCGGGACAGCCCCTGTGAAGTGGACAGGGTCAGCGCGGTGATCCCGGCCTTGGCCGCCGAGTAGTTGGGCTGGCCGGCCGAACCGAACAGAAACGCCTCGGAGGAGGTGTTGATGACGCGGCCGTAGACCGGGCCGCCTGCGGCCTTGCTGGCTTGGCGCCAGTGCACCGCGGCGGCGTGCGAGGTGGCGGCGTGGCCCTTGAGGTGCACCCGAATGACGTCGTCCCAGTCGGATTCGGTGAGGCTGAAGATCATTTTGTCGCGCAGGATGCCCGCGTTGTTCACCAGGATGTCGAGCTGGCCGAAGTTGTCGACCGCGGCCTGCACGAGCTGCTCGCCGAAGGCCCAGTCGCCCACGTCACCGGTGACGGCCACCGCGTCGCCGCCGTTGGCCTTGATCTCTGCCACCACATCGTGCGCGGCGTCACCGACGTCGTTGACGACGACTCGCGCGCCCGCCGCCGCGAGGCCCAACGCCTCCGCCCGGCCCAGGCCGGCGCCTGCTCCGGTGAC
>JALYVL010000287.1 GCA_030853285.1 Actinomycetota bacterium
GCTCCTGGTGAACTCGGACAACATGCTGGCCGAGTCTGTGGGCCGCGAGGTCGCGGTGGCCAAAGGAATGCCCGCGTCGTTCGCCGGGGCTGCGGCCGCGATCGCCTCCACGCTCGGCGCCGCGGGCGTTGACGTCACGGGCCTGGCCATGCAGGACGCCAGCGGGCTCTCCGACACCGACCTGGCACCCGCGCGAGTGTTCGCTGACGTCTTGAGCCAAGCGGCGGGGGACGGCGCCCACGGTGCGACGCTGCGGCCGCTGCTCAGCAGGTTGCCCGTTGCCGCGGCGAGCGGGACCCTGGACGACCGCTTCGACCGCAGCGCGTCCCAGGTTGGAGCGGGCTGGGTGCGGGCCAAGACGGGCACGCTATCCGGGGTGAACTCTCTGGCGGGCATCGTCACCGACGTCGACGGGCGTGTGCTGGTCTTCGCGCTGTTGTCCAACGGGACCGACTCCGGGGCGACGCGTCCCGCGCTGGACGCCATGGCTGCGGCGCTCCGCACCTGCGGTTGCCGATGAGCGAGCGAAGCGACGTGGGGATGCAGCGATGACGGGCCCGTCGGTGGTGGTCGACTGGCCACTGGCCGGCCGGGTCGCCGGACGCCTGGTGCGGCCGGGACCGCGTACCAGCCCTGCCCAGGCCGCCGCCGTCGTGGCCGAGTTGCATGATGCGGCGCGGCGGGCAGAAGGCCCCGTCCGCGAAGTGACGGCGCTGGCGGACGGTGCGGCGGTGGCACCGGCGCAGGTGCTGGACCGAGCGCGATGGGCGCAAGCGGCGGCAACTTCCATCGGCACGCTCACCGGCACGGCTCAGCGCCAGGGTGGACCGGGACCGGGCTGGGCCGGGCGCAGCGCCGGCGTGCAAGCCGGCGCCGTGTTGTCCTACCTGGCCGGGGCGGTCCTCGGTCAGTACGACCCCTTCGCGGTCGCCGCCGCGGGAAGCGCACGGGGTTCGCTGCTGCTCGTCGCACCGAATGTGCTCGCCGTGGAGCGTGCCCTGCACGTCGACCCGAGCGACTTCCGCCTGTGGGTGTGCCTGCACGAGGTGACCCACCGGGTGCAGTTCACCGCAACGCCGTGGCTGGCCGGATACATGGCCGACACCGTGGACACCCTCACCGCCGGTGACGACGCCGGCGCTCCGCTGCTAGGCCGGGTGAGCGAGGCGGTACGCGCAGTGGTGCGAGGCGATCAGCGCCCGGCAGGCGTGCTCGGTGTGCTCAGTGCGTTGCAGGCCGAGCCGCAACGGGAGGCGCTGGCGCGGCTGCTGGCCTTGGGGACCGTGCTGGAAGGCCACGCGGATCATGTGATGGATGCGGCGGGACCCGCGGTGATTCCCTCGGTGCACGGGATCCGGGCCGCATTCAACCGACGGCGAGCGCGCCCGAGCAATCCGGTGCACCGGCTGCTCCGTGCGCTGCTGGGCATCGACGCCAAAATCGCGCAGTACGAACGAGGCAAGGTCTTCACCGATGAGGTGGTGCGCAGTGCCGGGATGGATGCGTTCAACCGGGTGTGGACCAGCGCCGACACCCTGCCCGTGGACGCCGAGATCGCGGATCCACAACGCTGGATGCGCCGGGTGCTCGCATGAGACCTGGAATGCAGCGGTGAGCGAACGAAGCGACGTGGGGATACAGCGGTGAGCGGACCGCATCCGGCGGTGGCGCAGACCCGGAGCGCGGTCCGGCGCTGGCTCGCTGAGTACGCCCCGGACGCACCCGTCGTGGTGGCCTGCTCCGGTGGCGCCGACTCGCTCGCGCTGACGGCCGCCGCCGTGCACGAAGCCACAGAGGTGCACGCAGTGGTGGTGGACCATCAGCTGCAGCCGTCCAGCGCACAGACCGCGAGCGCCGCGGCGGGGCAGGCACAAGCGTTGGGCTGCAAGCGAACTCAGGTGGTGACGGTCGACGTCGTCGGCGCCGGGGGACTGGAGGCAGCAGCCCGCCGAGCCCGCTACAGCGCACTGCGCTCCCTCGGCACGCCGGTGCTGCTGGGGCACACCCTCGACGACCAGGCGGAGACGGTGCTGCTCGGGCTGGGACGGGGCTCGGGTCCGCGCTCCATCGCGGGCATGCAGCCCTGGGACGTTCCGTGGGGGCGGCCCCTGCTCACCGTCCGGCGCAGCGTCACCCATGAGGCCTGCGCGGCGCTGGGGGTGACGCCGCATCACGACCCGCACAACGACGACCCCGCCTTCACCAGGGTGCGCTTGCGCCACGAGGTGCTGCCGCTGTTGGAGGAAGTGCTTGCCGGTGGCGTTGCGCCGGCCTTGGCGCGCACGGCCACCCAACTGCGCGAGGATGGCGAGGCCCTCGACGCCTGGGCGGCGGAGCTGGGACAACGGTCGCTGCGTGGTGCCGAGCTGGACGCCGCGGCGCTCGAGGGCGCGCCGACCGCGGTGCGGCGCAGGGTATTGCGTCGGTGGTTGCTCGCGCACGGGGCCACAGCCCTCACCGAGCGCCAGCTCCGCTGGGCCGATGACCTGATCGGCGCCTGGCGCGGACAGGGCGGGGTGGCCGTCGGCGGTCAGTTGGTGGTGCTCCGTAGGCATGGCAGGCTCAGTACTGAGGTCCAGAAGGCGGCAACAGCAAGGAGTGCACGCGGTGTATGAGGGCGACATCCGATCGGTGCTGATCACCGAGGAGCGCATCCACCAGCGCACCAAGGAGCTGGCCGAGGCCATCGTCGCCACCCAGCCGATCGACGCCGCAGACGACCTCGTCCTGGTCGGGGTGCTCAAGGGCGCGGTGATGTTCATGACCGACCTCGCCAGGGCGCTGCCCGTACCGGTGCAGCTGGAGTTCATGGCCGTCAGCTCCTACGGGTCGGCAACCTCGTCCTCCGGGGTCGTGCGCATCCTGAAGGACCTCGACCGCGACATCACCGGCAGACGGGTGCTCATCGTGGAGGACATCATCGACTCCGGACTCACCCTGTCCTGGCTGCTGCGCAACCTCGCCACTCGCAACCCTGCGTCACTGGCGGTCTGTGCCCTGCTGCGCAAGCCGGATGCGGTGCGCGCCGCGCTCGACATCGCCC
>JALYVL010000288.1 GCA_030853285.1 Actinomycetota bacterium
GGCTGAACAGGTCGAGGCCCTGGCCGCTGTGGAGCACGAATCTGACCGTGAACACGAGAGGGCCCTGTCCGGGATCCCCGACGCGGGCTCCCCGAGCGAGCCGCGCGACTGACGTCAGCCGCAGGGCTCGGCTGCCCGCCGGGTCGTTGCCCGCCGGGCAGCGGCGCGCACCAGACCTGGTCCCGCGACAGCGAGGCGCCGATGGCGGGAGACGACTACGCGGCCGCTGAAGACGTCGTAGTCGGCGCGCTCGATCTCGGTGAGAATGTCCCCGTACAGGGTGAAGGCCGTACGGACGCAGGGCTGCGCAACCGGCTCGAGCATTCCGATGCCCGCTTCGGCCTCGCGGTAACGGCTGCGGGTCAGCGCCACCAGATGGGCCAGCGCTCGACGCACCCTCGGCTCGGTTCGGCCGGTGGTGCGCGCGTGCTGAAGCTGCTGACGATCCACACCGAACGCGGCGAGCTCATCGGCAGGCAGGTAGACGCGACCACGGTCGAGGTCTTCGCCGACGTCACGCAAGAAGTTGGTGAGCTGGAACGCCACACCCAACGTTGCGGCGAAGGGCGCAGCCTCCTCCCGGCTGGTGCGGGTGCCCAGGACGGGCAGCATCAGGAGCCCGATCACCGCGGCCGAGCCGTACATGTAGTGTTCCAGCTGCGCCATGCACCGGTACTCGCGCACCTCGGTCTGCGAGCCGACGGCGTCCATCCGCATGGAGTCGAAGAACGCCCAAAGATGCTGCGGGTCGAGCTGGTACCGGGTAGCGGTGTCGCACAATGCCGGCAGGATGGGATGCCCGGAAGGCTGGCCGGATAGCCCCGCGTCGAGGTCGTGCTCGAGTCGAGCCAGTTCGGCGGCACGCTCGGACCAGGGCCGGGTGTCGGCCATGGAGTCGACAATGTCATCGGCCCAGCGGGCAAAGGCGTAGAGCGCGTGCACCGCCGGGCGCCGGGCCGGTGGCAGCAGGCGCGTCGCCAGGAAATAGGTGCGCCCGTGGCGGGCGTTGAGTTCGCGGCAGCGTGCGTAACTGGCTTGCAGGATCGGATCCATGGCTCAGGCGGCCCCGAGGATGCGCTGCGCGGCCAGTCGTCCGGAGATCACCGCGGTGGGCACTCCGACGCCTGGGGTGGTTCCGCAGCCGGCCAACACCGCGTTGTCCAACCCGGGCACCAGGTTGCCGCGCCGGAACGGACCGGTCTGGGTCACGGTGTGCGCCGCGGAGAAGGGTGTACCCACCGCCATGCCCTGCGCGGCCCAGTCGGCGGGGGTCACCAGCTCGTGCAGGGTGAGGTTTTCCGCGATGCCGGTGTAGCCGCGCCGGTGCAGCACTCCGAGCAATTCCTCGGCGTAGGGGGCGCCCAGGGCCTCCCAATCCAGCGGTGCGGTGCGCAGGTTCGGGCACGGCGCGAGCACGTAACACAGCTCTTCGCCGGCCGGCGCCAAGGTGGGATCGGTCAGGCTGGGCCGGGTGAGCAGCAGCGACGGATCGCTCATCAGCCGCCCCCGACCAGGCCGGTCGCCGGCAATGATCTCGGTGAAGGTCTTACCCCACGCCGCGCCGAAGTCGATGGTGTGATGGGCAGCGTTGGGCCAGGTGGCGGTCACCGCGCGCGGGATCCCACCGTGCACCACCACCGCCGACGGTGCCCAGCGCATTCCCATTCGACGGCGATGTGTGTGGCCGAGCAGCGCATCGACCACAGGTAGGTCGGGGGTGAGTACCACGGCGTCACAGCTGATCCGCTCCCCTGCCTCCGTGCAAACCGCGCGCACCCGGCCACCATGGCTATCCAGGGACGCCACGGAGGTGCCCAGTTGCAGGTCGACCCCCGCGCCTACTGCCACATCGGCCATGGTCTGCGCGACGACGTGCATGCCCCCATCGGGGAAGTACACGCCGGCCACGGTGTCCATGTAGGCGATGACTCCGTAGGCCGCCCGGGCTTGGCGCGGCGACACCCCGGCGTAGAGGGCCTGAAAGGTGAACAGCCGCTGCAGGCGCTCATCGTCGATGTAGCTGGCGACCTTGGCGCTCAGGCTGCCCAGCCCGCCGAGGCGGGTGAAGCGGGTCAGATCCTTGCGCGCAGAAGCCGTGCGCACCATGTCCAGCGGGGAGTCGAAGTTGGCGCCGATGAACCGCCCGATCTCCGCGTCGTACATCTGAGTCAGCCAGCGCCGCAACCGCCGGTAACCCTGGGCGTCCTTGGCGCTCACCTGGCTGCGCACCTCGTGCTCCATGGCGTCGCCGTCGGTGTGCACGCGGATGGTACTGCCGTCGGCGAACCGCGCGTCGTAAGCGGGGTCGAGCCGATGCAAGGTGACGTGTTCGGACAACGAGGCACCGACCGCGTGCAGCGCTTCGTCGACCAACCCGGGCATGGTGAGCACGGTGGGACCGGTGTCGATCCGGAAGCCGTCCCGAACGCTCAAGCCCATCCGGCCACCCGGGCGTTCGCTACGCTCCAGCAGCGTTACCCGGCGCCCCCCGCCCGCCAGATGCAGCGAGCAAGCGAGGCCGGCCAGCCCGGCACCGACGACCACAACATGCTCGACGGGGCCGGGCACTGTACGCATCAGCGCGCACCGACGTCGTCAGCGCCGACGGCGTCGTCACTCACGACGACGCAGCGCCTCGGGCTTGTGAACGGCAGTGCTTCCGCTCTTCTCGCTTCGCACAAGGTACTGCGGTTCGTCACTCGAGGCATCCACCGTGCGTCCCGCCGCCTCGGTGCGCGTGGTCAGCTTCTGCTCGACAATCCCTTCGGCGGTTCCACCGTGACTGCTCCACTCCACGCGGTCGCCCTTGCGAAACTCTTCCGTCACTGTTCCTCCCGACGATCGCCGACCGCGCCGCGGGTTCAGCTGACCTTGCCGGCCAGCCCACGCAAAACCTGGCTGGGACGCTGCTGCTCACCTTGCTGCGACCCGAGCACCATAATGAGGCCGGTCAAGACGGGGATGACCCATTGCACACCCTGTAGTTGCTTTTGCGCGCTGGCCACCTCCGGTGGGGTCTGGGCGGAAGGCGTGGTG
>JALYVL010000289.1 GCA_030853285.1 Actinomycetota bacterium
AGCACCGCAAGGGGTAATGCAGCGGTACGAGGTCGCATCGGTTGTCTCCCATCCGTACTGCGATCTGCTGGGACTGAAGGGGATGGTACGGGCCGCCGAATCATTTTCATCCGTGCCGAGCGGACGGGACGTGTTCTCCTTAGTAGGTAAGACATCGGCACACTCGACTTAGGAGACTGCGACCATGGCCGAAATGAAGGATTCCCCCGAGGGCGCCAGCAGCACGCAGGTGGCATCCCGCGAGGCGTCACCGTTGACGACCTCCACCGGCAAGACCACGATCGCCGACACGGTGGTGTCCAAGATCGCGGGTATTGCCACCCGGGAGGTGAACGGGGTGCACGCCGTCGGTGGGGGTGCCTCCCGCGCGGTCGGCGCACTCCGCGAGCGCATCCCCGGCGCGCGCGTCAACCACTCCCAAGGTGTGGCGGTCGAGGTCGGTGAGCGGCAAGCCGCCGTGGACATCGACATCGTGGCCGAGTACGGGGTAGCCATCGCCGAGCTTGCCGCGGGCATCCGCCGCAACGTCATCGCCGCGGTGGAGCGGATGACCGGCCTGCAGGTCACCGAGGTCAACATCGACGTCCACGACGTGTTCCTCAACGATGGCGGCGAGGACGACAGCGCCGAGCCCAGCCCCGCGCGCGTGCAATGACCGTTCCTGCTGCGCCCACTGCCGCTGGCGCCGAACCCGACCCGGCTGAGGTTCTCGCGGCGGCAGTACGGGCCGTGGAGGGTGTCGCTGGGTTGCACGGCGGCATGTTCGGTGAGGTGGGCACCTACCTTCCGGGACGCCGCGTGGCCGGGGTTGCGCTGCACGACGCGGGCGCCGAAGTGCACATCGCCGTGCGTTACGGCGCGGACGTCCAGATAGTCGCCACTGCGGTACGTGCGGCAGCAGCTCCGCTGGTGGGCGGCCCGGTGGACGTCGTCATCGAGGACGTCGAGCTCGCTGTTCTCGCCCTGCCTGCTGCGGAACCCACTCGTACCCCCTGAGCACTTTGGAGTAGAGCATGAACGTCACCACTACCGGACTTTTCGCCGGCCTGCTGCTCGGCGTCGCTGCGGCGGCCGGGGGTTGGGTCGGGTTCCTCGTCGCGTTGCTGCTGGCCATTGTCGGGACGGCGTTGGGGGCGCACTACGACGGGAAGCTCGATTTGGGTGAGCTGGTGCGCGGGCGTAATCGTGGCTGAACACCGGGTGGCGGACCCCACGGATGAAGACGACGAGGCCGGCGCCCGTGGTTCGCTGACCGTGCACGACCGGGCCGTGAGCCGGGTGGCGGAGTATGCGGCAGTCGACACCGACGGCGTCGTCCGCCAGTCCAGCGGTCTCGGGCGCATGATGGGCCGCGACCTGCCACGGGTGGACAGCAACGTCAGCGGTGGGCGCGTCCGCGTCAAAGTTGCCATCGCCACGGCATGGCCCCGCTCGGTACCCGCGGTGAGCGCGGCGGTGCGCGCCGAGGTGGCCGAGCAGCTACAGGCCTACACCGGGCTGATTGTGGACCGAGTAGACGTCGTCGTCGACGAGGTCGTGCGTCAGTCGTCTGCCGAGTGGCCCAGGGTGCTGCAATGACCGCAGGGTCCGGCCACGAAGCGAGCGACGGCAAGCCTGGCGCCGGCGGCCCGCAGGCTCGTCCACCCGTTGCTGCGCCTGCCGCCGGGCCGGTGGGTCTACTCGTTGCGCTGGTTTTCATTGCCGCAGGAGCGGTGGCCATTCGGGAGATGTTGCTCGGCGCGCACGCGTTCAGCGGACCGGAGTGGGTGACGAACACCGCAACCTGGGTGGACAACCTGCGTCCGGCGATCTGGCTGATTCCCGCCGGCGTCGTCGCGGTGCTTGTTGGACTGTGGTGGGTGTGGGCCGCGCTCAAGCCTCGGCGGCGCACCGAGCTGAAGGTCGCAGGGGAGGACGGCGTGTGGATGCGCCGCAGCGACATCTCTCGGGTGGCGCACGCCTGCGCGGACAGCGTCGCCGGCACCACCACTGCCTCGGCGCGCACCGGCCGCAGGCGGGTCACTGTCACGATCACCACCACGGAGGCGGAGGCGGAGGCGATGCGTAGCGCGGTCACCGAGGCCGTGACCGAGCGGCTGGCGCCCCTGGAGCGCACGTTTGCAGTCAAGGTGAAGGCCAAGACCAGCCATGACGGGGGCGCGCGATGAGTCGGACACTGGCCGCACTGGATCGCCTGGTGGCACTGGTCCTCGGAGTGGCACTGATCGCGCTGGGGCTTGCCGCCATCGCCTGGCAGATCGGGAAGGTGTCCTGGACGCCGCGCGAGCAGGTCGGCCCGGGCACGAGGACGGCCACCGCGCAGGACTGGTGGCCATGGGCGACCGGCGCGGGTGGCGTGATTCTGATCCTGCTCGGTCTGTGGTGGCTGGCGGCGCACATCCCCCGGCGCAAGCTGGGCCAGGTGCGGCTGCCGGGCAGTGGTGCCACCGGCATCCTGCGGGCGGACACCACTGCGGTCGCCGGTGCCGCGGCCGAGTCGCTGGCCGCGGCGGACGGGGTGCAGTCCGCCTCCGGGCGCTCGTTCACCGACCGTGGGCGTCCCACGATCGCGCTCACTGCCACTGTCGACCCGATGGCCGACTTTGCCGTGGTGCGCGATGGGGCTACCCGGGTGCGCGGCGAAATCATGCAGGCCATGGACGGTGCCGAGCTGGCTACGCGCATTCACCTGCACGTCGGCAAGACCTGAGTGCCCGACAGGTGCATCCTGGAGTCCGTGCACGCACTGGCGCTCGGGTCCGACTTGCCTGCGCTGACTCCTGCGCGGGTGCTCACCGCCTGGACCCCGAATCCTCCGCTGCTCCTCACGGTGCTGGTGCTGGGTGCGCTCTATCTGGGCGGCATCTCGGCGCTGCGCCGTCGCGGGACCAGCTGGCCACGCGCTCGGACGTGGTGTTTCGTGGGAGGTGGACTGGGGTCGCTCGCGCTGGTGGGGTTTTCGATGGTGGCGGTGTACGCCGACACCCTGTTCTGGGCGCGTGCGCTGCAG
>JALYVL010000290.1 GCA_030853285.1 Actinomycetota bacterium
CCGTCACTGCCTGGACGGCGTTTTGTCCCTTGGCGATGCCGTCGGTGAGCAGGCGCACGGCCACGGCCTTCGCGGACGGGCCGTCGGTCACCCCCGCCATATTCGGTGTCTCGCTCTGCTGCTTGAACGCGATCAGTGGGGCGAGTGCGGTGCAGAACCGCGCGGCGTAGGCCGTGGTGGCGTTGGTAGCCGACGCGCCGGGAGCGCGAGTGGGGACTGGGGCAAGGGTGGTTCGTGCGGGGCCAGGGGTTGAACCTGCTGCCGGGACCGACGCCGTTGGACCACCCGGTGCCACAGTCGCCGCCGAGGGGCTGCTCGGGGGTGTCGGAGTCGTGTTGGGCGCGGACGGGTCGGCCGTGGCCGAGCTGGGTGCCGCGGTGCTGGCGACCGGCGGTAGGGCCGGGGCCGGCGCACTGCCGGAGCCGCAACCGACGAGCAGGAAGAGGGAGAGCACGGCGGTTCCGCCAGCCAGGGTGGTCCGGTTCATGGTTTCCATACTGCCTGCCCGCGGCCGCCGACGTCCGGCTGGCATCATCGCGGGAATGACCTGCCCCGAGAGAAGCGCTCACCCCACGGCGCCTGTGCCCGAGACACTCTTCGCCGACCCGGACGCCGAGTCGCGCTGGCGGGCGCGCTTCACCGCCCCGCGGGTCAGCCTGCCCGACTGGGCGCTGCACGCTCCCGACCGCACCGTGTTCAGCTCCAATTCCTCTGGTACCTGGGAGATCTACACGTGGGACCGGTCGACCGGCATCCGCAGGCAAGTGACCGAGCGGCCCTCAGGCACCCATGGCGGCACCATCAGTCCCGACGGGGAGCAGGTGTGGTGGTTCAACGACACCGACGGTGACGAGTTCGGCCAATGGGTGGCTGAGCCCTTCGGTGGGCGCCCCGACGGCTGGGAGCCGACCCCTGCCGTCGCCGGTACCGCTGCCGGCTACCCCGCAGGGTTGGAGCTGGGCACGCACATCATCGCCATCGCCGGATCGACCGACGACGGCACCACCATCTGGACCCGGGCCGGGGACACTCACGCGGTGTACGCGCACGCGCAGGACGCCGGGGTGGGGGCGCTCTCTCGGGACGAGACGTTGCTGGCCATCCACCACTCCGAGCACGGCGACTCCCGCCACCCGGCGCTGCGGGTGTTCCGGCTCGCCGCGGACGGGACCGTGGCGGAGACCGTCGGCGAGCTGCATGATGGGGAGGGCAAGGGCGTCGATGCGTTGGAGTTTGCGCCCGTCGACGGTGACCAGCGGCTGCTGGTCAACCACGAGCGCCGCAGCCGCGACGAGCTGCTCCTTTGGGATCTCGCGACCGGGGAACAGACGGAGCTGCATCTGGACCTGCCCGGCGATGTGAGTGCCGACTTCTACCCGGACGCCACCGCCTTGTTGGTGGTGCACACCCACGCCGGGCGCAACACCCTCTACCGCTACGACCTCACCACCGCGGCACTGTCCGAGCTGGACACCCCAGCCGGCACCGTTGGCGCCGCCGGCGTGCGGTTGGACTCCACTGTGGAGTACTCATGGTCCAGTGCTGAGCTTCCGTCGGTGGTGCGCGCGCGCTACTCGGACGGAACCGACGCAGTGCTGCTCACTCCGCCGGATGCCGATCCTGCACCCGCGTCGCAACCCCTGACCGACGCCTGGGTGGGGGCGGTGCACGCACTGGTTGCCCGGCCCGCTGATGCCCCCGAGGGGCCGCTACCCACAGTGTTCAGCCTGCACGGCGGCCCGCATGCCGCGGACGAGGACCGTTACTCCGCCATGCGCGCCACCTGGCTGGACGCCGGGTTCGCGGTGGTGCACGTCAACTACCGCGGGTCCACCGGCTACGGCAGCGCCTGGCGCGACGCCATCGAGGGCCGTCCGGGGCTCACCGAGCTGGAAGACGTTGCTGCCGTACAGGACTGGGCGGTGGCCTCCGGCCTGGCGGACCGTGCGGGGTGCGTGGTGGAGGGCTGGTCGTGGGGCGGTTACCTGGCGCTGCTGGCCGTGGGCACCCAACCCGAGCGCTGGGCCGCAGCCATCGGCGGCGTGCCCGTCGCCGACTACGTCGCGGCCTTCGACGACGAGATGGAGCCGCTGCGCGCCTACGACCGGGCGTTGTTCGGCGGCTCTCCGGCTGAGCTGCCCGAGCTGTACCGGGAGTGCTCACCGCTGACCTACGTGGACGCGGTGACCGCACCGGTGCTCATTCTGGCCGGGGAGAACGATCCGCGCTGCCCGATCCGGCAGGTGGACAACTACCTCGATGCCCTCGCCGGCGCCGGGAAGCAATACGAGATGGTCCGCTACGACGCGGGGCACGGCTCCCTGGTGGTCGCCGAGTTGGTCGGCCATGTCGCCACCGAGGTCGACTTCGCCCGGCGCGTCCTCGGGCTGGAAGGCTGACGCCGTGGGGTTCACCGTGGTCGGGATCGGTGGGTCCACTCGTACGGGTTCGCAGAGTGAGCGGGCACTGCAGATGGCGTTGGCCGCGGCGCGCGCGGCGGGCGCCGAAACCGTGGCGATCTCCGGCGCGGACCTGGTGCTGCCGTTCTACGATCCTGCCATCACCGAGCGCACCGAAGCGGCGCGCAGGCTGGTTGACGCCGTCCGTGACGCTGATGGCGTCATCCTGTCCAGTCCCGGCTACCACGGCACGGTGTCCGGTCTGGTGAAGAACGCGTTGGACTACATCGAGGACCTCCGCGCAGATGAGCGGCCCTACCTCGATGGTCGCGCGGTGGGATGCATCGCCACCGCCTACGGCTGGCAGGCCTCGGTGACCACGCTGACCGCGCTGCGCTCCATCGTGCACGCTCTACGCGGATGGCCGACTCCGCTGGGCGTGGCGGTCAATTCCGCCGTGGCGCATTTCGACGACAGCGGAGCGGTCAGCGAGGAGACGGTGGTGACCAACTTGAACATCCTCGGGCGCCAGGTGGTCGAGTTTGCGCGCCGCTGACCAGGGCACTGCCTTCCGTCCTAGCGGGGTGTTCGCGATTCCTGAC
>JALYVL010000291.1 GCA_030853285.1 Actinomycetota bacterium
GCTGACCTCGCGGCCCTCGATGACGTCGCCGTATGCCCTGGGCGGCTGCCAGAAGTAGCGGTGGAACTCGACAGTGGACGCCCAAGACAACGGTGCGCGACGCTGTGAGTTCGACATGAGCTGAGCATGACCGCGGGTGTCTCAGACGGGCTTCGTCGCAACCATCAGGTCGATCCGACCTTCCTGCACCACCTCGTCGCGCTGGTTCAGCACCGTGAACCACCGCTCGAGCACCCCGGTATCGCCCTTGCTGGTCGGCCGCACGGACACGATCTCGATCCGGCAGTGCACGGTGTCGCCGATGAGGATCGGCAAGCGGAACCGCCACTGGTCCACCCCGAGCAGGGCCACCGAGCTGTCCTCGAACACCCCGAGGCCCGCCGTCAGCCCCAGCGTCACCGACATTCCGAGCATGCCGTGCGCGATCCGTTGACCGAAGCGGTTGCCTGATGCCGTTACGGCGTCGGTGTGCACGGGGTTGGTGTCCCAGCTCCATCCTGCGAAGGCGACCAGGTCCGCCTCGGTGATCGTGCGGGCGCGAGTGGTGAACGACTGCCCCGCGTGGAAGTCCTCGAAGTACACCCGAGGAAGCGTAGGCCGTGGGCAGGTTGCGTTCCAGCAGGCGGCGTTCGAGCAGGTGGCATTCGAGCGGGCCGCGTTCGAGCCGGCCGAGAGGTACCGCGCGGTCGTGACCGCGGCACCCTGACGACCATGGAGTACCTCTCGCGGCTAACGCATGCAGACCCCTGAACTCAGCCGACCTCGCCGACGAGTTCCAACGTCCGAGCGTGCTCAACGCGAGGTCAGTGCGCCGATGGCAGACTGGTCTGATGTCAGCCCCCACCGCAACCGTGCGCGGTCCGCTGCGTCCAGCGGAGCTGGCGAGCGCTGCGGTGATGGCCGGGGTGACCGTGGCCCTGTCCGTGGTCGCGGTCCTGGTTCCACTGGCCGGCGGGCTGGGCTTGTTCGCGGTCGTGCCCATGGGCATCGTCGCGCAACGTCACCGCCCGCGCGCCCTGATCGCGGCGACGGTCGCCGCGACGGTGGTCGCCTTCGTGGTGGCGGGGACCGCGGCGTTGAGCGGGGTGTGGATGTCCGCGCTGCTCGGCGGTCTGGTCGGCGAGGTCAAACGACGCGGCCGTGGGCCGATGACCGCTGCCGCCTACCTGTTCGTCGCCGCGCCACTGATCGGCGCGCTCGCCGACGGGGCCCTGCTGGCGTTCAGCGCCACCCGTAGCCTCGCCCTCGAGACCATCGCCAACAGCGTCCACGGCATCACCGCGACGATGGGGCGGGTCCCCGTTTTGGCAACGACTGGACAACGCATCGACGCCTCCACCGCAGACCTGGTGCGCTACTGGTGGCTCACCGTGCCTGCAGTGCTTTTCGCCGGGATGGTGTTCGGAGCCTGGTTGGCGTGGGTCCTGCTCAGCGCGGTTCTCGAGCGTGTCTCGGCGTCCACTGCCTTCAGCTCACCCCCGGACCCACGAGCCCCCGAGCCGCTCCCGGTTACCCTGCGGGAGGTCGGCTTTCACTACCCCGGCCAGACCAAGCCCGCGCTCAGCCGCATCCACCTCACCGTCGCCGCCGGTGAGTTCCTCGCGGTGGTCGGGCCCAACGGGTCCGGCAAGTCCACCCTGACGCGCATCCTGGCCGGCGTCGCTGCCACCGAGGGAACCGTCACGCGGCCGGGGAGTCCCGGGCTCGGGGTCCTCGGGGGCACCGCGCTGGTGTTGCAGCGGCCGGAGAGCCAGGTCCTTGGCGTCCGAGTGGCCGACGACGTGGTGTGGGGCCTTCCCGCGGGCATGGCCGTCGACGTCGAGGAAGTCCTCGCTGCGGTGGGGCTGGCCGGAATGGGGGCGCGGGAGACCAGCACGCTGTCCGGTGGAGAGCTACAACGGCTCGCGGTGGCTGCAGCCTTGGCCCGACGACCCTCGTTGCTGCTCTCCGATGAGTCCACCGCCATGATCGACGCCGAGGGCAGACGCACGCTCGTCGCACTGTTCGGGCAGCTCGCGCGGACCCGAGAAATGGCCGTCGTGCACATCACCCACCGGGAGTCGGAGGCTGCGAGCGCGGATCGCGTGGTGCGCCTGGACGGCGGGACAATGGTGGAGCACCCCGAACACCTGCCCCGCACCCCCCTCGCCCTGGCCCCGCCGTCCACCGGCCGGCCATTGCTCGAGCTGGTCGGAGTGAGCCACACCTACAACGCAGCAACGCCCTGGGCGCAACCGGCCCTGCACGAGGTGGATCTGACCGTGTCCGAAGGGGAGGGACTGCTGCTGGTCGGTGGCAACGGTTCGGGCAAGTCGACCCTGGCCTGGGTGCTCGCCGGCCTGCTGCGTCCAGAGCAGGGAAGTTGCCTGCTCGACGGCCGCCCCGTCGAAGTCGGTGCCGTTGCCCTGGCCTTCCAACACGCCCGACTGCAGGTGCAGCTTCCGACCGTGGGCGCCGATCTCGCCGCGGCCGCGGGCATGCGAGGACGCACAGATTGGGCGGTGGTGGGCAGGGCGCTGCAGACGGTCGGTCTTGATCCAGCGCTCGCTGCCCGGCCCGTCGACCAGCTCAGTGGCGGGCAGCTTCGTCGGGTTGCGTTGGCCGGGTTACTGATCCGCCGCCCCCGCGTGCTGGTGCTCGACGAGCCACTGGCCGGCCTCGACGCCCCCAGTCGCCACGGTCTGGTGGAGCTGCTGGCCCGACTGCGCCGTGATTCCCACCTGACCGTGGTCGTGATCTCGCACGATCTCGAGGGGATGAGCGCGGTGTGCTCGCGCACCGTCCGGCTCGAGGATGGTCGGCTGGACTCTGGGCACCGCAGCACCCTGGTTGACCAGTGAGCGAGCGAAGCGACGTGGGGGTACAGCCGTGAGCGCCCCCGTGCTGCTGCGTCAGGTCCCCGGCGACACCGTGATCCACCGGTTGTGGGCGGGCACCAAGCTGCTGTGTGTGGCGATCATCGCGCTGACCTTGTCCCTGGTGCCGAGCTGGCCG
>JALYVL010000292.1 GCA_030853285.1 Actinomycetota bacterium
CTTGCCTTCCGCGCGGAGGTCAACGCTGCGCTGGCCGACGCCGGTGGAAAAGTCACCGTGACCGACCTGCTCGTGCGCGCCTGTGCGGTGGCCCTGCGCGCCCACCCGCAGGTCAACGCGTCCTGGGGCGAAGACACCATCGTGCGCCACCGGCGGATAAATGTCGGCGTCGCCGTCGCCACCGATGCCGGGCTGATCGTTCCCGTGATCCGTGACGCCGACCGCAAGACCGTCCGAGAGATTGCCGCCGAGACCCGTTCGCTGGGCGAACGGGCCCACGCCGGGACCTTGGCCCCGCCCGAGTTTTCCGGCGGAACCTTCACCATCAGCAACCTTGGCATGTACGCGGTCGACCACTTCACCGCCATCATCAACCCACCCGAAGCCGCGATCCTTGCGGTCGGAGCGGCCACTCCCACTCCCGTCGTACGGGATGGCGCGGTGGTGGTGCACTCGATACTCAAGTTGACGCTCACCGTTGACCACCGTGTGGTCGACGGTGCGCCCGCCGCGGCATTTCTGCGCGACCTCAAAGACATCATGCAGGAGCCCTTGCGCATCGTCACCTGACCCACAGTTCGAGATGAGAAGGACACATCATGGTTGAACGCCGCTTGCCGAACCGCCGCGACCTTGCGCCGCTGCTGAAATTCAAGGCGCCCGAGCTGAACGCGAAGAAGCGCCGCTTGGCGGCGGCGCTCACGATCTACGACCTGCGCGAGATCGCCCGACGGCGCACCCCGAAGGCGGCCTTCGACTACACCGAGGGTGCCGCCGAAGCCGAGATCTCCCTGGCCCGCGCCCGCCAAGCGTTCGAGGACATCCAGTTCACCCCGTCGATCCTGCGCGACGTGGCCGCCGTCGACACCAGCCGCACCGTGCTCGGTGGCCCGGTCGCGCAGCCCTTCGGGATCGCACCCACCGGGTTCACCCGGATGATGCAGACGGAGGGCGAGATCGCGGGAGCAACCGCGGCCGCGGCCGCAGGCATCCCGTTCGCGCTGTCCACGATGGGCACCACCGCAATCGAGGACGTCAAGACAGCGAATCCGAACGGGCGCAACTGGTTTCAGCTGTACATGTGGAAGGACCGCGAACGGTCGATGGCCCTGGTCGACCGTGCAGCCAAAGCCGGCTTCGACACCCTGCTGGTCACGGTGGACGTCCCTGTGGCCGGCGCCCGGCTGCGCGACAAGCGCAACGGCATGTCGATCCCGCCCGCGCTCACCCCCAAGACAGTCCTCAACGCCATCCCACGGCCCGCGTGGTGGATCAACTTCCTCACCACCGAGCCCCTCGCCTTCGCGTCACTGGACCACTGGTCGGGCACGGTGGCCGAGCTGCTCGACACCATGTTCGACCCGACCGTCACCTTCGAGGACCTGGCGTGGATCACACAGCAGTGGCCGGGCAAGCTCGTCGTCAAGGGCGTGCAGAGCGTGCAGGACGCCAAGCAGCTCGCTGCGATGGGCGTGGACGGCATCATCGTGTCCAACCACGGCGGCCGCCAGCTCGACCGGGCACCGATCCCGTTCCACCTGCTGCCCGAGGTAGTGCGGGAGGTGGGCGCCGAGACGGAGGTGCTGCTGGACACGGGGATCATGAGCGGCGCCGACATCGTCGCGGCCATCGCCCTCGGTGCCCGCTTCACCCTCATCGGCCGCGCCTACCTCTACGGGCTGATGGCCGGCGGCCGCGAGGGCGTCGACCGGACGATCGAGATTCTCTGCGAGCAGATCGCCCGCACGATGCGCCTGCTCGGCGTGGCCACCCTCGACGAGCTCACCCCGGCGCACGTCACCCAGCTCGCGCGGCTGGGTCCCGTCCCTCCGGTTGCGGCATCGGCTCCGACTCTGGACCGCGGCCTTTCCTCGCGCTGACCAACCGCACCACGGCCACCCATTGTCAGTGCTACCGGCGACGGGGGATGGTATCCACCTTGTCCCAGCCACGGCGGCGTTCGCGGGACCCTTCGTGGGCGTCGCGGCTGCGATAGAGGATGTAGGGGCGGAAGAGGTATCCCAATGGGGCGGTGAACACGTGTACCAGACGGGTGAAGGGCCAGAGCGCGAAGAGTGTGATGGCGGCCAGCCCGTGAAATTGGAAGCTGAATGGGGCGTGGACCATCAGCTCGGGCTGGGGATTGAAGTAGAAGATGCTGCGGAACCAGATGGACACCCCTTCGCGGTAGTTGTAGCTGCCGACCGCACCGGACCCGGTGTTGACCAGACCGCCGAGGACCACGAGGGTCAGCATGAGGTACATCAGCTTGTCCATCGTGGTGGTCGCCCCCAGTACGGCCTTGGTGAACCGCCGACGGTAGAGCAGCCCGACTAGCCCGACGATGGTGAAAACGCCAGCGACGATGCCGACCGTGACCGCAAAGAAGTGGTACAGCCCCTCCGAGATGCCGACGGCCTCGGTCCAGCTTTCCGGGACCCCGAGGCCCATCACGTGGCCGAAGAAGACGGCAAGAATACCGAAGTGGAACATCGGGTTGGCCCACCTCAGAATGCGGCTTTCATACATCTGGCTCGATCTGGAGGTCCAGCCGAACTTGTCGTACCGGTAGCGCCCGATGTGCCCGAGGACAAAGATGGTCAGGCAGATGTAGGGATAGATCAACCACAGGAAGACGTCCCAGACGTTGTCCATCATGCACCTCCGGGCATGGGCAGCAAATCAGGCATTCCATAGGGATTGAGGCCCACCTGCTCATCTTCGGGGCCCTCGGCGATCAGCCGTTCGACGGCTTCGTGGTCCCTGCCTTTCAGCGGAGGCAGCGTGGCGCACACAGCCTCGAGTGCCCCGCTCCACGGTGACTCGATCTCACGCAAGTGCAGACGAAGTAGTTCGAGGCCCGCGCGGTTGTCCAGAATCATTTTCAGGCCCGCCTCCTGGTCGGTGGTGGCAGCGAACTCCAGTACGACACACAGGTGATCCGGTAGTTGGTCATCGGTGAGTATCAGGCCGGCCTTGGTGTACACC